>JASLEQ010000759.1 GCA_030151135.1 Candidatus Sulfotelmatobacter sp.
CAGAAACGTACGGAACTTTGGCCTTGTCAAGACGAGCGAGAGCAGCGGAAATTTTGGCCAACTGCATAAGGCTGACGACGCCTTCCATCATGCGCGCGCCACCGGAGGCCGAGACGATAATCAGCGGAGTCTTTGTGCTCGCTGCGCGCTCGACGGCCCTGGTGATCGCTTCGCCGACTACCGCTCCCATGCTGCCGCCGATAAACGAATATTCCATGGCGCTGACGACGACTGGACGCCCCATCAGCTTGCCCGAAGCATTGAGGACCGCGTCCTTCAACCCGGTATCATGCTGTGCCTGCTTCAAACGGGAGGAGTACGGTTTAAGATCGACGAACTTCAGCGGATCGGTTGAGGCGATGTCGCCGTCGAACGTCTCGTACTGATTGTCGTCCAGCAGTTGAGCGAGCCGGGTGCGAGCGTCGATCCGGAAGTGCTTGTCGCACTTCGGACAGACGTTCATGTTCTCCTCCAAATCCTTTTTCCAGATGATCTGGCGGCAGTTCTCACACTTCACCCACAACCCTTCGGTGCGAATTTTCTTTTCGCCCGACGTATCCAGCTCACCGGATTGGCGCTTAAACCAAGCCATAAGAATTTGGTAATTGGGAAATTAGGTAATTCTGTAAATGAAAACTGGCTGCGCTCCGGTTTTCATTACCAAACTACTAAATACTCAATTACAAAATCAGTACTCGATTCCTCTCTGCGCCATCACGCCTTTTTCGTAGGCGTGCTTTACCTGGCGCATTTCCGTTACGGTGTCGGCGATGTCGACGACTGTTGGATGTGCATTTCTTCCGGTGAGGATGACGTGCACCATCTCAGGCCGCTGCTTCAGGCTCTCGACGACTCTTGCCGGATCGAGCATGCCGTAGCTGATGGCGTAGTTGATCTCGTCCAGCACCACCAGGTCCCACTGACCGGACTGGATCGCGTGCTCAGCCTCGGCCCAAGCCTGTTCCACCAAGCGAACATCTTCGGGATCCGGCTTCTCGGCTCCAACCTTCACGAAGCCCCGGCCCATCTGCTTCATGACAAACTTATCGCCGAAGGCCTGGACGGCATCGAGCTCGCCGTAATGCCAGGACCCCTTCAGGAACTGCAGCATCAGGACGCGCATGCCCTGACCGACGGCTCGCAAAGCGGTTCCCATGGCTGCGGTCGTCTTTCCTTTGCCCGGCCCCGTATTGACGATAATGAGACCACGCCGGACATCAGCCATGTCTTAAGTCCCGACGTCCGATTTTACTAGATAGATTCTTATCGCGGGAGAAATCACATTGCAATCTCGCCGGAGGATTGGCGGCGGGGTCCGTCCGTTTATGGACAGAGATGGTCGAATTGGCACAGGCAATGAGGCCTAGGGATGTTCTCCGCTCCAATCCATCAACAACTTAGAGGGCGTGGGCGGCGGTACGGGGATTGCTTTCTTCCTCTGTTGCCGGTTGCTGTAACAAATGCACTGGCTGGCCCGTTATACAAGAAATGCGAATATCGCGAATGCCGGTTTGGTCTGCATGGTTGGGTAAGCAGTTGGGCGATCCGGGAAAGCATGGGTTGACCAGGTAGAAACAATTGTTCCGGTGGGGAACTTTTCCACGGAACCAACGCATCCAAAGTTCCGTAGCTCGGTCCAGCGGATCTCTGTCCCCTCGCAAACCGCGGAGGTCTCATTGTGAAGAACAAGTTCCTGGTGTTATTGTTAGCCGCTCTCGCGGCGGTGCCTGCATTTTCCTCCCAGCATAATGCCGTCCGCACGAAGGCCATTCCAGATTCCGGCGACGAATCGACGATTCGAGAGATCATTGATATGGAGCGCCAGGCGAAAGAGGCCAGTCTTCACCGGGATGCCGATTTCTCCCAGAGAACTTTGGCCGAAGACTACGTTGCCATCACTCCGCTGGGGCAGGTGACGACCAAGCAGGACACGGTCTCGGCGCGAAAGAGCGGACAACTCCGGTACCAGACGATTGACGTGTCGGATATGGTGGTGCGGGTCTACGGCGATACTGCCGTGGTCACTGCAAGAGCCGATGTGAAGGGTCACCAACTCGGTGAGGATTTCAGCGGTCCGTATCGTTACACGAGAATCTGGGTTCGTCGTGCCGGACACTGGCAAGCGGTAAGCTATCAAGCGACCGTCACGCAGTAGCGGAAGTCAGGTTTTTTGCCCTCTGCTCTCCTGTAGTGAGAAACTCTTGCTGTGATTCCCTCCACGACACCTCTGCGCCGCTTGCTCGTAATTTCCGCCTTGTTGTGGGCTGCTGTAGCGCAAGGCCAACAACGGCAACTGTCCGCTGACAAGCAACGCCAGATTGAAGCCGCGGTCTCGGGCTTTATGGCGTCGACCCATGTGCCCGGGGTCTCGGTAGCGGTGGTCGAGAACGGAGAGTACGAGTGGGCCAGCGGTTTCGGCTCCGCCGATCTCGAGAACAATGTTCCGGCCGGCGAGCACACGTTGTACCGGCTCGCCTCAATCTCGAAGCCTCTCACCGCCGTAGGTGCGATGGAGCTTTGGGAGCGCGGCAAGCTTGAGCTCGATGCCCCGATCCAGAAATATTGCCCGGCTTTTCCGGAGAAGTCCAAACCGATCACGACTCGTGAGTTGATGGGACACCTGGGCGGCATTCGCCACTACAAGTCGGACTCGCAGGACGATTCGGAGATCGGCAATACGAAACATTTCGACAATCCGATTCAGGGCGGCATCGACTTTTTCAAGAATGATCCGCTGGTCGCCGAGCCGGGATCCCACTTCCACTATTCGACTCAGGGATACACGCTGGTTGGCTGCGCGATCGAGGGCGCGTCGGGCGAGAAGTACTCCGACTTCATACGGGAGAATGTTTTCGCTCCGGCAGGCATGTCGCAGACACAAGCAGACGATCGCTTCAAGATCATCCCGTACCGCACGCGCTTCTACTCGAAGACGAAGGATGGCGCGGTCGAGAACGCCGACTTCCTCGATTCGAGCTACAAGATACCCGGCGGCGGATGGTTGTCGTCCGCCGAAGACATGGCGCATTTCGAGGTCGCAATTCTTGCCGGCAAGCTGCTGAAGCGCTCCACGCTCGACCTGATGTGGACGCCGTTGAAACCGACGGATGGGTCGAAGGATTCGTACGGTTTGGGATTCGGAGTCCGCGACGAAAACGGAATGAAAGCGGTCGGTCACGATGGAGGCCAGCAGGGCACGAGCACCAGTTTTCTGATCGCTCCCGATCAGAGAGCAGGCGTGGTCGTGCTGACGAACATGGATGGCCTGGATCCGAATGAGCTGGCGGGAGAGATTTTGAAGATTCTGCTGGGAGTAATGCCACCTAGGAAGTGAGGACGTAAATCAATGTCCGGAATGATACGGGTGGCCCTTCAAAATCGTGAACGCCCGATACACCTGCTCGAGCAAAACGACGCGCGCCAGTTCATGCGCCAGCGTCATCTTTCCCAGTGAGATCACGTTCTGCGCGGCGGACTTCGCCTGCTCGCTAAATCCATCCGCACCGCCGATTGCCAACACAAGGGGCAGCGGATTTCGGTCCTGGTAATCGCCGAGGAATTTCGCGAACTGCTCCGACGTGAATTCCTTTCCGCGTGAATCCATCAAGACAAGCGTAGACTTCGGGCCGGGCTTGGCGGCCGCGCCGCATTTTGCGAGCAAGTCCGCCTCATCCCGCAGAGCGACGCCTTCGACCTGCGCGTAGCGCGAGATTCTTTTCAAGTATTCGTCGGTGAGAGAAGCGATCGCCGGCTCTCTGGTTTTACCGATCCATGCGATCTTTAGTTTCACACGATGGGGATAAAGCTATTCGAGATCAATGCCCTGGAGTCACGCCCGGACGCGGCGCTTCTTTTTTGACGCCGCCGATTTCGTCGCGGTTTTCTTCGCGCGCGGAGCAGCTTTCAGATCCGACGGTTCCAGTCGTTTCGCGGTCTTCCACAGACGTTCCAGATCGTAAAACTTGCGGGCTTTCTCCGAAAAGATGTGGACGACAAAGTCGACGTAGTCGATCAGCACCCACTCGGCCTGGCTGTAGCCTTCGGTATGGGTGGGCCGCAGACCGGTGCTTTTGAGGCGCAGTTCAACTTCGTCGGCGATGGCCTGTACCTGGCGCGGATTGGTTCCGCTGCACAGGACGAAGTAGTCGGTAAAGGCTCCAGAGCCTTTTTCCATTTCAAGAATGCTGAGTTCTTCTGCCTTCTTTTCAAGGCAGGCCTGGATTGCAGCCGAGATTTGTTTCTTCAGTTCGTTCTTCTTCATGCAGTGCGGAAGGTCCGATTCATTTCGATGGCAGTTCGTATGGAGTTTGAGGAACGGTGGTTACTTCGTGGACTTGGGCGCGTCTGCCGACGCTTTCTGACGCAGCTTCGCCATGGTGGCGGCGGAAGGATCTTTTCTATCTTTGTTCTTGTTGCGGCGCTTCGTTTTGGTGACGTAATGATTCTGGGCCATTGATCTCCTCAAAAACTCGGCGGTTCGGGGCGCCAGCCCTTTGTTGATTTCTCTGGGTCGAAACGGGCGATCCTGAACATCATATCTTGTTAAGGGGAGTTTCTGCGCGATCTAGCGATAAAGGCCCATCTTCTTGATGTATTCGGCAACAGCGGGATCAAGGAACTTCGTGAGAGGCTTGCCGGCGGCTGCCGCCACGCGGATGGCAGTTGCGGACGCGGGCTGACGCAAATCCTCCAGCAGGTGAATGGTCACGCCGGGCAGAACTAAGTCGCCGCAGGCTAGCTGCTTCTGAAAAGGGCGAGTCACCTCCGCGCGCGGGCGCAATTTCTCGGGTAAGGCGTTGGCCACATCTGCCAGAGAGTAGCCGGGACGGCCGGCCACGATGAAGGCACATTCTTTGAAAAGCGCCTCCGCCTGGTGCCAGTTCGAAATCTCCGCAAAGGCATCCATTCCGATCAACAAGAAGACACGATCAGTGGCCTTCATCGACGCTTTCAGCCGGCGGACGGTATCGATGCTGTAGTTCGGCTTTTCTTTTCCTCGAGTGGTTTCTTGAGGAGCCTCCAACAGCGAAGGCACAAAACATTTCTCTCCTGTTGTGGCCAAAGCCAGCATGGCGAAACGATGAGCGAAGGGCGCGAGGGGCCGCTGTTGTTTGTGCGGAGGGCTATTCGCTGCAACGAAATACACGTGATGCAGATTGCATCGCTCCATTGCCGCGCGCGCTAAAGCCAAGTGTCCTTTGTGCACCGGATCGAAGGTCCCGCCGAACAGGCCGATATTCATAGAGGGTTTTAAGCCAAATAGTGTGATGATTCACGCGACAACATGCAAGTCTACGGTGTTCTCTTCTTTCAGCGCCTCTTTACGGCTTGGGGATCCTTATCAACTCTTTACGAGCAAAGTTTCGGTCTGGCACAGACAGGTGTAAGTAACGGTTCCGAGTGGACGATCAACTCGTGGCCAAAGGACAAGGTTCCGACTGTGATGCGGCGCATGTTAAATGAACTCCTGTAACGTACCGTGTTTCCCATTTTGGCACTAGTATGAGTGACATGCGAGTAACCCTCCCCCTACTTCGCATACCGCCTGCCCGTGCGCCAATTTTGCGCTACGGGGTTGCCGTCCTTAGCACGGCCCTCGCGCTAATCCCCACCATTCTTCTTGCGGACGTATCGGAAAGCCGCCTTGCGCTGTTTGGCGTGGCCGTGATGGTCAGCGCCTGGTATGGCGGTTGGAAGCCCGGCATGGTCGCGACCGCTTTCGCCCTGACGGTTGGAGCGTATTTTTCTCTGGCCGGGGAACACAGCCCGGAACAGCTGAGGACGGCCCTGCTCCGGCTGTCGTTGTTCTTCTTTCTGGCCATGCTGATCTGCTGGCTGAATGCGGCTTTGCGATCTGCCCAGGAGAGCTTGCGACGTTCCGAGGCTAACTTTCGGTCCCTGGTGACGAACGCGCCCTATGGCATTTGCAGTTGTGATTCCGGGGGCAAGATCCTCGACGCGAATCCAGCATTCCTCGACCTAGTGGGCGAGACATCTCCGGGAAACGTGGTTGGCCGCCACATCTTCAGCCTTTATACAGATCACGATCAATGGTCCGACCTGGCCGATAACCTGCGCTCCGGAACCAGCTTCAAGGGCCTGACCGCGGAATGGAAACGCAAGAACGGTACGACGGTCGTGCGGGTGTCAGGGCGCTCGGTTGCGAGCGGTGAAAAGGCTGATCAGGATGAAGCGGTATTCGAAATCTTCGCGGAAGACGTGACGGAGCGCCGCGCACTGGAGCAGCAACTTCGCCAGTCGCAAAAGATGGAAGCTGTTGGACGCCTGGCGGGCGGCATTGCGCACGACTTCAACAATCTGCTGATGGTGATCTCAGGATACTCGGAGTTCCTGCTGGAGCGCCTTGGGGGTGAACCGCACCTGCGAGGGCCGGCACAGGAAATCGCAAGCGCTTCCGAGCGAGCCTCGTCGCTGACCCGCCAGCTTCTTGCGTTCAGCCGCAAGCAAATGCTGGCCCCACGCATCGTCAACCTGAATGACATCGCAACCGAGAACCTGAAGATGCTGACGCGGATGATCGGCGAAGACATCGATCTGGTGCTCAGCCCGGGCCGGGATCTATGGTCGGTTCGCGCCGACGGTGGACAGATTGAGCAAGTCATCATGAACCTTGCCGTCAATGCCCGGGATGCGATGCCAAGCGGCGGCAAACTGACGATTGAGACTTCGAATGTCACGCTGGACGAGGAATACTCACGTCAGCTTGCGCCATTGCGTCCGGGCGATTACGTGATGATCTCGATCAGCGACACGGGCGCGGGCATGGATGCCGAAACTCAATCGAAGATTTTTGAACCATTCTTCACCACAAAAGGACCAAAAGGAACGGGCCTCGGGCTTTCCACTGTGTACGGCATCATCAAACAGAGCGGGGGCTATATCTGGGTGTTCAGCGAAGTGGGGCGCGGCACGACATTCAAGATCTATCTGCCCCGCATTGCCTCGGTAGAAGAGCCACTGCCGCAGTTTGCCAACAAGCCGGCGCAGTTTCAGAAAGTTGAGCCGGGCACAGAAACGATTCTTCTGGTGGAAGATGAAGCAAACCTGCGCTATCTCGCGCGTCAATATCTCGAGAAGCAGGGTTACAAGGTGATTGAGGCGGCGGATGGCGCGGTTGCAGTGCAGATCGCGGTGGCGCATGACGGCATCATTCATCTGCTGCTGACCGATGTCATCATGCCCGGGATGAACGGGCGGGAGCTAGCGCAGCGTATCTCGGAAATTCGTCCGAACGTGAAAGTTCTCTACATGTCCGGCTACACAGAAAACGTGATCGGACAAGACGGCACTCTGGATGCGGGTATTCGCCTGCTCCAGAAGCCATTCAACCTTCGCGACTTGAAGGTCATGGTTCGCGAAGTGCTCGATGCAACTCCAACTCCCCCGGAGGTCGTTATGTCATTGCAATCCGTAGAACCACAAACCGCTACCAGCGTGCGGCAAGCTCCACCTGCGCGCGCGCAACGATTCCAGCTTCATTTGCCTTTGCGTTACCGCCGACTTGGCGAAGCGCAGTGGCATGTAGGCACAACTGAAAACATCAGCCGCTCGGGCTTGCTTTTCCGGGCCGACGATATGCTGCAGCCGAACGCGCTCGTGGAAATCAATCTGGTTCTGCCCGCGGAAATTGCAGGTCTTTCTGGAACTGAAGTAGTGTGCCGCGGAGAAGTTGTTCGCGCGGTGGAACGGAAAGGGCAGACGGTGAATCCTGCCCTGGCAGCGCGCATATTGCAGTATCACTTCCAGCACGGGCCTTTACCACGAGCGTAGAATGATGCCGGGTTTTGTGGAATATGGGGAAGGCGGCCGAAAGGCCGCCTTTGGATTTTGGATATCTTTCGTTTACCGGATCGGTTCCGTTCCGGCCTCGACAATGGCTAAATACTTGGGATAGGAAAACACGCGGTTTCTTCTGCCCCCGGTGACCTCCTTGACGACGCCGGTATCAACAAGATGCTGCAAGGCCGCAGTTACGGTGGGCACCGATAACCCCAGCGTCCTGCTCATCGACCCGATATTTGCGATGGGGCGCTTCTGCATATATTCCTGCACACCAAGCGCGGAAGATGAGGCGCGGCCAAGACCCGCGATTTTCTTTCGATCGGTTGCAAACAAGGCCAGCGAACGCTTGACCGCCGTGGATACCTCACCCGCGGTGGTTTCAATTCCCTCTAAAAAGAATGCGAGCCAATCTTCCCATGCCCCGCGCGTACGCACTTTTTGCAGCCGTTCATAGTAATAGGCCCGATGGGTCTTAAAGTAGAGACTTAGATAGAGGAGCGGCTCGCGCAACGCCTTCTTCTCGCAAAGAAGGAGCGTTATCAGAAGGCGGCCCAGCCTGCCGTTGCCATCGAGAAACGGATGAATGGTCTCAAACTGTACATGGATGAGGGCGAGCTTGACGAGCAGGGGCACCGATTCGGATTCATCATGGAGGAACTTCTCGAATGGATCGAGGCACTCCATGAGCCGGTCAGGCGGAGGCGGAACAAAGGCGGCGTTTCCTGGACGTGTTCCTCCGATCCAGTTTTGCGATCGGCGAAATTCGCCGGGAGTCTGATTGGCACCGCGCCCACCTTTGAGAAGGATGGCGTGCATCTCTCGGATCAGCCGTAATGACATTGGAAAGCCGCCACGCAGTCGGCGCAAACCATGTTGCATGGCTGCGACATAGTTGGACACCTCTTCGACATCGTCCGTCGGCGCGCCGGGCATTGCACGGTTCTCAAAGAGCAACAACTCGGAAAGGGATGATTGGGTGCCTTCAATCTGGGACGATAGCACCGCTTCTTTACGAACGTAGGAATAGAGCAGGAGGTTTGTATTCGGGACAATGCTCGAGAGCCCGTCGAGACGTCCGACTGCACGGTCCGCGCGCTCGATGCGCCCGTGCAGTTTTCCGAGGTTCGGGAGAGGATCAGGAGGAAGCGGTGCCGGAATGTAGGCCTTGACAGTTTCGCCAGCCACAGTAGTAACGACATACCGGCCAGTCTTCGAGGGCGTTTGACGGAGGGATCGCATTCTGGGCATGGGGCAACCTTTAATAACGCAAAGCCTTATTAAAGGATAGAGCCAAATCCTTTAATAAGCAAAACACTTATTAAAGGATAAGATTTCCGCGTCAACATCGACTATCGGGCCGCGGGAGTCGATTCGCTGTGCGTACGCAGGCGGACGACACCATCAGCCATGGCATGAATCAGTTCTGGAATGCCTTTGCCGGTCACGGCAGAAATCTCATACAGTTTCAGCTTCTTCTTTTTGGCATATTTCTTCAAAGCTGCAACCTTATCTTTGTTCGCCACGTCGATTTTGGACGCAACCATGATCATCGGTTTTTCTTCCAGATGAGCACCGAAACTGGCCAACTCTCCCATGATGACCTCAACGTCTTTTACGACGTCATCGCGTCCACTCGCATCTGAAACGTCCACCAAATGAGCCAGCAGGCTGGTGCGCTCGATGTGACGCAAGAACTGCATTCCCAAACCTGAACCGGTATGCGCGCCTTCAATCAATCCTGGAATGTCGGCTACCACGAAGCTGATCTCGTCGCGCGCGTCGCCAACGGCGACGACTCCGAGATTGGGTTCCAACGTGGTGAAGGGATAATCCGCGATTTTTGGTCGAGCTGAAGAGATGCGGGAGATTAAGGTCGATTTCCCGACATTGGGATATCCAACGAGTCCGACATCGGCCAGCAACTTCAGTTCGAGACGATAAGTATGTTCTTCGCCTGGGCGACCGGCCTCGTGCTCGCGAGGAGCCTGATGCACCGATGTGGCAAAACGTGCATTGCCGCGCCCACCACGTCCTCCGCGGGCGATTACGAAGCGCTGGTCCGGGCTGGTGAACTCGAATGCCTTCTCGCCGGTCTCGTCATCGTAGACGATAGTTCCGACCGGGACTTTGAGGACGACATCAAGACCGTCCCGTCCCGTCTTGTTCGAGCCTTCGCCGTGACGGCCGCGGTCTGCCCTGTGCTCGGGATTGAAGCGGAAATGCACGAGCGTGTTGTGGCGCTCGCTCGATTCCATGACGACGTCGCCGCCCTTGCCGCCATCGCCGCCGGAAGGCCCACCGCGCGGGACAAACTTCTCCCGCCGGAACGCCATACAGCCGTTCCCGCCGTCGCCGGCTTTAACCTTGATTTTCGCTTCATCGATGAACATTGTTGTTTCTCAAATACAAAGGCCTCGACCTGAGGGCGAGGCCTGTTCTTGTCTTTGGCAGAGTCGCGGGCGAGGCCCGCCACACAAACGCTTACTTCGCTTCGACGGGTTCGACCATCACGAACTTTCCCATCTGTCCCTTGTCCATGAACTTGATGCGTCCCGTGACTTTGGCAAAGAGAGTATCGTCCTTGCCGCGGCCGACGTTGAGCCCAGGCTTCACGCGCGTGCCTCGCTGCCGCACGATGATCGTTCCGCCGGGGACCAGTTGTCCGCCGAACGCCTTAAATCCGAGCCGCTGGGAATTCGAGTCGCGGCCGTTACGTGATGTGCCTTGTCCTTTTTTGTGCGCCATAAAATCAGTTCTCGGTGGCCAGTTGCCAATGTTTGTACCGGTACTCGGTTATTTCTTCTTAGTGGCTTTCTTAGCAGCTTTTTTCGGAGCAGCCTTCTTCTTGGCGCCCGCCTTCTTTGCGACCGGCTCGGCACCATGCGCTTCAGCCGGGGGCTTCGCCTTCTTCGGCTTCGCTTCCTTCTTTGGAAGCTCAGGAGCCTTAAAGCTCTGTCCGCCAAAAGCGATCTCGGCGATCCGCACGGCGGTGAAGGCTTGCCGATGTCCGCGCAGTTTCTTGTACTGTTTCTTGCGCTTGTAATGGAAGACCAGGATTTTCGCGCCGCGGCCTTCTTCCACAACCTGGCCGACTACGCGCGCGTCCGGTTGATTGCCAACCTGTCCTTCTTCACCCGAGACTGCAACGACGGGGAACTCGACCTGGCCATCGGTGCCAGTTCCGACCTTCTCGACTCGAATCACATCGCCGGGCGCCACCCGGTACTGCTTTCCACCGGCGCGGATAACCGCGTACATACGTCTGCCTCCGTCAAATGTCGTTTGAAATCAGCCCGTGAATGGCCTTCCCAACGGACTTGCAACATACGATCCTTGGGGCGCACACGAGCGCTGCCCAAGGGCCAGCTGATTTCTGTGCTTGCTGTGTTTCCGCCACGGCGCTTCAGCAGCCAAGGCAGGCGTCCCCAGAACGGGTCGGCGAGTACAGTCAAACTTGATTATTCTATCGTGGGCTGTGGAAATGGGTCAAACAAGAAGCTTTCCGGCCCTTGCTTAGGCGGGGGGATCCTTGCGTGTTCGGGGGGCCTTGAGCGCGAGCAAAACCGCCTCAACGGGCGTCGCAATGACCCAGGATAATGGCCTAGGCACCGTTGATAAACGACTATTGGCATCGTGATATCGTATCGCGGACCGGCCGGTTGTCCCCACTTCGATGGTGTGCGAGAATTCCGCCGGGAATCTGGAGAAACGAAAATGACCAAACGTTTTATCGTCGTTCTATTTCTGTTGTTGGCATTCGCCCTTAGCATCTCAGCGCAGACGAAGAAGGCGGCGATGAAGAAATCATCCGCCGGGCCCGTTCCCGACAAAGCCTACCTGCAGAAAATATGGGATGGCTGGTCGACGCTTGATCCTGCGAATGCTGCCAAGTTCTACGCCACGTCTGGCCCGCACACCTTCTACGATATTGCGCCGCTGAAATACAACAGCTGGGAGGAATACGAAAGCGGGGCGAAGGCATTGGTTTCCGCCTACAAGAGCGCGAAATTTACCATGAACGACGACGCGGAAATCCATCCGCATGGAGACCTTGTTTGGGCCACGGCGACTGTTAAAGACGAGATGACCAACAAGGCAGGCAAAGTCGAGATGGGCAATTTCCGCTGGACCGTCGTTTTCGAGAACGAAGACGGCAAATGGCTCATCGTCCACGAGCACGTCTCGGCGCCACTGCAATAATCGGCCTTTGAAAGGGCGCGGCTTAAAGCCGCGCCGCCCTGCGTGTCGGTGAAGTCGGGCTTTAGCCCCGGAGGGCCGGAGACCTTAATAGCTCTGCCAGAAAAAGTACACGGTCATCCCGGTCCCGACCGCCACCACGAACCAGCGGATCCATCGCGGGGGCATCTTCATTGCGTAGTGCGCGCCTAAGTAGCCTCCACCGATGGCGCCTACGATCATGATGATCCCATGTTTCCAGTAAACGGCGCGAGCGATGATGAAGGTCACAACGGCCACGCCGTTGATCACAAATCCCATCAGACTCTTGAGGGCATTCATTCCGTGAATGTCGGTCATGCCAAGGACAGCCAGCATGGCCAGCATGACGATGCCCATGCCGCCTCCGAAGTAACCGCCATAGACACCAACGCAGAATTGGAAGAGTGTTGCCGCGATGACGGCCTCGCGCGAGGCGGAGTGCTCGATAACCGACGCGCGGCCGCGGGCCAGTTTCTTTCCGAAAGCAAAAAGTAGAGTAGCTCCAAGCGTAAGCCACGGCAAAACACGCATAAACGTGTGGGCTGGAGTTTTCAGCAGGAGATATGCGCCGAGCAGGCCTCCGATCAGGCTTGCCGTCAGCAATGGAATCATTACGCGTCGTGGAACATCCAGGCGCTTGCGATAGGCTCCGCCGCTGGCTGCGGCGCCGGTCCAGAGCGCGATCGTATTGGTTGCATTCGCTGGAATCGGAGGCACGCCCGTGAACAGAAGTGCCGGGAAGGCGATGAAACTGCCTCCTCCAGCCACGGAATTCAGAGCGCCGCCCAGGGCTCCGGAGAGAAACAGAAACACCATGGTTCCAATGTTCAAGCAGTCAGGTGTATCAGAAACGGCGGGAAGCCGCCAAACTCACCTTCGGCGCTGCCGTCCGTCTTAGATACGGACGGTAAATCATGAGAATCGCATTGCTGATGTTTCTCTTCGTTCCATATCTTCCCGCACAACAAACCAGCGCTCCACCGAACCCATGCGAAGCGCCGCAACAGCAGCAACTTCAGTTTTGGGTCGGTGATTGGGACCTGACCTGGCCTGGCAGCAAGCCCGGCGAGCTGGGACACGGGACCAACAGCATCAAGCGCATTATGGACGGCTGCGTGATTCAGGAGAACTTCTCTGGTGGAGACTCAATGCATCTGCGTGGAACCAGCGTCTCGATCTTCGATGTGAGATCGGGTCACTGGAAGCAGACCTGGGTCGACAACGAGGGCGGCTATCTCGATTTCGTCGGCGATCTCAAGGATGGCCAGATGATTCTGCAGCGCGAAGCCATGCCCAATGGCAAGAAGACGCTGCAGCGAATGGTGTGGAAGAACATCACGCCCAACGAACTGGATTGGAGTTGGGAAATTTCCTCTGACGAGGGGAAGACCTGGCAAGTGAACTGGCCTATCCATTACAAACGCGCACATTAATTTCGCAGCGATTACTGCCGTAACCGCCGTAGCAGCCCCTGGAGCGGAACAAACTCGCCGGAGGTGTGTTCTTATATTGCGAGTGGGGTTTCCGATGCGCTATCCGATCTTCTTAGCTGTTGTGTTGTTGTGCCCAGCCGTTTTTGGCCAGGCAGCGAACCAGGCCTCCGGGAATGCAGCGGCGATGCCGGGGATGTCGGGCCAGGACATGTCGACGATGAAAGACATGCCGCCGGCTGACGAAAAAGATGCGAGTGGCAGTTCCGCCATGCTGCACACCATGGAAGGTCACATGGATATGGGACCTCACATGAAGATGACAGAACTGCGCGCGCCGAAACCGGGCGACGCGGAGCGCGCGAAGAAAGTTGCGGAGGCGGCTCGCAGAGCGGCGGAGAAATACCGGGACTACCACACAGCGCTTGCCGACGGTTTCCATATTTTCCTACCCAACGTTCCGCAGCTGGTATATCACTTCACGAACTCGAGTTATGCCGTTGAGGCGCAGCTGAACTTCAATCCGGATCATCCGACATCACTGCTTTACGAAAAACATGGCGACGATTACAAGCTGATTGGGGTGATGTACACCGCGCCTAAACACTTTAGTGAAGATGATCTCGACGCCCGCATTCCACTGAGCGTTGCACAATGGCATGAGCACGTGAATTTTTGCAAAGCGCCTGGGGACATGCCACGCGCGGAAAAATGGCAGAAGATGCTTGGCCCCAATGCGGAATTCGGCTTGAAGGGATCCATTCACACGCAGGAAGCGTGCGACGCCGCCGGAGGCACGTTCCTGCCCGTTGTCTTCAACTGGATGGTGCACGTGTATCCATTCGAAAAAGATCAGGCCAGCATCTGGTCCGTCGACCGTCAACACGGCGACGCAGACTAGAAAACCGCGCACATCGATAGACATCAATGTGACACAAAGTGTCAGGTTCGCCCGCCGCGTCTGTCTCCACGCTCAACAAAACAAACTTTACTTGTTCGCCGCTCTGCAGCAAATGAAAGCGGTAACTCGTGCTATCCAGCAGTAACTCTCTTCGTCCAATAAAAAGTGGGGAGAGCGAATGCTCGGGGAACTTCTAACGGGCAATCTTCGTAGATCTCCGAAGCGTGATTAGTCCGGCGCAGAGGTGACGCCGGACTTCAGAAGATTTGCGGGGTCTGGGGATTTACTCAATCTCGGTTTGGCGGCCCAGGTGAGAAAACCCCCAAGCGGTAGCGCGAGGATTTGGACCTTGCGCTGTACCCCGGCGCGAGCATTGTAGGCGATTCGTGCGGAAACACAAGTGTTTTCTCGCGCTGTCGCGAACCGGGCCGCCTCAACCGTTTTCTCGACGTAATTTCGAGGAAGAAAAAGGAGCAGCCATGAAGTTCGCGACAGCTACGAAATCTGCAGTGATGGGCCTAGCCCTGTTGTTAGCGTCAAGCGCCTTTGCCGCCAACAAGGCCAATCTGACCCTGAATCATCCGACCACAGTCAACGGCACGCAGTTGAAGGCCGGGGACTACAAACTGGAGTGGGATGGCAGCGGGCCGGACGTACAACTCAGCATCGTCCAAGGGAAGAATGTAATTGCAAAAGTTCCGGCGAAGGTTGTTGAACTGAACGCCAAAACTCCGAACGACGCTGCCGTAGTGAAAGCAAATAGCGACGGAACGACATCGCTATCCGAAGCGAGATTTGCCGGCAAGACCTTTAGCCTGAAGATTGGCGAAGGCGACGACGGCATGCAGTCAGGATCGAGCAAGTAAGTACTGCCTGAAGAGCAGACATAGGGAGCACATACTGTGCTCCCTTTTATTTTGACTTCCACGCAGCGGCTATCCAGCCTGTTAGTAGCTCTAGTTTTAAGACCGTGGCTATAAATGATTTGCCGTATTGAAGCGGGTGGATTATAGTTCCGCACGTCGGGATTCCCGACCCTTCCCCAAAGGAGAATCGATGAAGCGATCAATAGTTGCAGGATTGGTCTGTCTATTCATATTGGAGTTGGTCGGGTTTGCGGGACTAGGAAGTGACAAGACAGCCTATATCGGAGGCACTGAAAACCAAATCAAAGAAGGTACCGAGGGTACGTCATCCGAAAAGGACGAGAGGAAGTTGACCTTCGAGTATAAGGACGGCAACCTCGCCATTCCTTACGACCAGATCAATGATCT
>JASLEQ010000792.1 GCA_030151135.1 Candidatus Sulfotelmatobacter sp.
AGGAGCGAGCCACAAACTTCAGGTTCTGGAAATCATGAAACCATTTACCGTACATCGCGGGCGCGTGGCGCCGCTGGATCGGGTCAATGTCGATACGGACCAGATCATACCCAAGCAGTTTTTGAAACGAATCGAGAAGACTGGATTCGGGCAGTTTGTTTTCTACGACTGGAGATTTCGGCCTGACGGCACGAAAAATCCGGAATTCGTGTTGCACGAACCGCGGTATGAAGGCGCGACGATTCTGGTGGCGGGAAAGAACTTTGGTTGTGGCTCTTCGCGGGAACATGCAGTTTGGGCGCTAGCCGATTTCGGATTCCGCGCGGTGATTTCTTCGTCCTTTGCCGATATTTTCGCCAACAACTCGACCAAGAATGGATTTTTAACTGTGCGGTTAACGGATGAGGAAGTGGGAAAAATCATGCAACGAGCGCAGGAGATCGAGGGATACGAAGTAACAGTCGATCTGGAAAAATTGGAAGTGCGAGACGAGCATGGACTGAAGGCGAATTTTCCCATCGATGAATTTGTCAGGCACTGCCTGCTGAACGGACTGGACGACATCGGACTGACGCTGCAGCATGAGGCAGAGATTGCGGCCTACGAGGCCAAGCATCCGGTCACAACGACGCTGGGAAGCGCCTGAGAGAGCAAGGTCAAGACGAGTAAAAGTATGTAAAAGCTGGTCTTAAGTATTGACCCATCTGGGCTTGGGAGTTGATCCTAGAAGGGCGCGGTTCTGCCAGAGCAACTGCACGCACGTCCGACCTGAGCAGTCGGGGCAAGTGATCCCGTCTCCCGCACTGAGTTGCCGCAAACCGAGCCTAAATGCGAACGTCTAACACTCGGGGCTCTACCGAACCCGTGTCGAAAGACAGCAATGGATACCCTGTGAATATTATGGACGGCTATCAAGTAGAAGCGCAGGGGGCGAGAGCCTCGCGCGCGGCAATCATTCTTATTCTTGCGGCAGTATGCGCGTATTCCGTGGCATGTAGTTCAGGCGATCCCAAATCACAAAAGGCGCAGGCCGCAGGGCCGCGAACGGTGTCGGTGGCGGTGGCCCCGGTGCAGAAACAGGATGTGCCGGTATACCTTTCCGGCCTGGGATCAGTGACCGCTTTTAACACCGCCAATATCAAGAGCCGCGTGGACGGTCAGATCATGAAGGTGAACTTTCGCGAAGGACAAGACGTCCACGAAGGGGACCTGTTGATTCAGATCGATTCGCGGCCGTATGAAGTGCAGCTGGAACAGATGCAGGCGCAGTTGTTCCGGGACCAGGCGCAGTTACGGGATGCGAAGTTGAATCTGGACCGGTATGTGACCTTGATTCCTTCCGGAAGCATCGCGCAACAGCAGGTCGACACACAGAGAGCACTGGTAGACCAACTTGATGGCACGGTGCGGAACGACCAGGCGCAGATCGACAGTGCGAAGCTGAATATTGTTTATTGCCACATCACTGCGCCGTTCAACGGGCGAGTGGGATTGAGGCAAGTGGATCCGGGAAACATCGTGCACGCATCGGACACGAACCCGATGCTGATCCTCACGCAGCTGCAACCGATTGCGGTGATCTTCACGCTGCCCGAGGATGTTCTTCCGCGAGTAGCCGCGCAGATGAAAAAAGGAACGCTGGCCGTGGATGCGTTCAGCCGGGACGATCAGACGAAGCTTTCGAGCGGGAAGCTGTTGACGATCGACAACCAGATCGATCCGACGACTGGGACAGCCAAGTTGAAGGCGGTGTTCGACAACCGAGAGAACAAGCTTTGGCCGAATCAATTTGTAAATGCCGACCTGCTGCTGGAAACGAGAAAGAACAGCACGGTCGTACCCACGGCGGCGATACTGCGCGGGCCGCAAGGGACATTCGTTTATGCGGTGAACGCGGACAAGACGGTACAGGATAAACAAGTGACGGTGGCCTTGACGCAAGGAGACACGACGGTCGTGGCTGACGGGGTGAATCCCGGAGATACGGTCGTCACCGACGGTCAAGACAAGTTGCAGCGCGGGAGCCGAATTGAGCCGCGGAACATGGCGCCGGCAACGGGATCTGGATCCGCCGTCAGCGGAAGCGTCAGACGCAGCGCCAAAAATTCGGGATCGGCAGGAGCTTCAGGGTTTGCCGGTCAGCCCGCGGCGAGTCCAGGATCATGAGTCCTTCCCGATTATTCATTCTGCGGCCGGTCGCGACCACCCTGTTGATGTTCGGTGTGCTGCTCGTGGGCTGGGTGGCATTCAAGCAGCTGCCAATTTCCGCGCTTCCTGAAGTCGACTATCCCACGATCCAGGTCGTGACATTCTATCCGGGAGCGGATCCGGATGTAATGGCCTCGTCGGTGACGGCGCCACTGGAGCGACAGTTCGGACAGGTTCCGGGGCTGAGCCAGATGACGTCGACGAGTTCGTACGGGGCGTCGATCATCACGCTGCAATTCGGACTGGATCAGAACATCGATGTGGAAGAGCAGCAGGTGCAAGCTGCGATCAATTCAGGATCGACGTACCTGCCGACCGATCTTCCGAATCCACCGATTTATAACAAAGTGAATCCGGCGGATGCGCCGATTCTGACGCTGGCATTGTCATCGGATTCTCTTCCGCTTTCGAAGGTCGAGGATCTGGCGGACACGTCTCTGGCGCAGAAGATTTCGCAGCTTCCGGGAGTGGGACTAGTTTCGATCAGCGGCGGACAAAAGCCAGCGGTGCGGATTCAGGCCAATCCGACGGCGCTGGCGTCTTATGGCCTGAGCCTGGAAGACCTGCGGGCGGCGCTGGGCCAAGCGAACGTCGATCAAGCCAAGGGCGTGATCGATGGGCAGCGGCAGTCTTATACGATTGGCGCGAACGATCAATTATTTTCGAGCGAGCAGTACAAGCCGGTTGTGATTGCGTATCACAATGGCGCGCCGGTTCGAGTGAGCGATGTCGCGAACGTCGTGGACGGCACGGAAAACGATCAACTAGCCGCCTGGATGAATCTGACGCCCGCAGTCATCGTGAACATCCAGCGACAGCCGGGAGCCAACATCATCAGCGTGGTGGACCGGATCAAGAAACTGCTGCCGCAGTTGCAGGCTTCCCTGCCGAGCGCGGTGAGGGTGCAGATACTCACCGACCGGACAACAACGATCCGGGCCTCGGTCCACGATGTTTATTTCGAATTGATGCTGGCGATCGCGCTGGTGATCATGGTGGTGTTTCTCTTCCTGCGGAACCTTGCCGCTACGGCAATCCCGAGTGTCGCAGTTCCGCTCTCTCTGATCGGGACATTTGGGGTGATGTATCTGCTGGGATACAGCCTCAACAATTTGACGCTGATGGCGCTGACGATCTCCACCGGATTCGTGGTGGATGACGCGATTGTCATGATCGAGAATATCGACCGCTTTCTGGAGGCGGGAGATTCGCCGCTGGACGCAGCCTTAAAAGGATCGAGCCAGATTGGGTTCACGATCATTTCACTGACAGTCTCATTGATTGCAGTGCTGATTCCGTTGTTGTTCATGGGCGACATCGTGGGCCGGCTTTTCCGGGAATTTGCCGTGACGCTGGCGGTCACGATTCTGGTATCGGCCGCGGTTTCGCTCAGCTTGACGCCGATGATGAGCGCAAAGCTGCTGAAGCATCGGAAGGAAGGCGAGCGGGGGCGATTCTACGACGTTACGGAGAACTACTACAACCGGATCATCGCCTTTTACGGGCGTACGGTGAAGTGGGTCCTGAAGCACCAGACTGCGACTTTGATGGTGACGGCCGCGACGCTGGTACTGACGCTGGCCCTGTATGTGATCGTGCCGAAAGGTTTTTTCCCGGTGCAGGATACGGGAGTCATACTTGGGATTTCGCAGGCTCCCGATGACGTGTCGTTCGATGCGATGTCCAAC
>JASLEQ010000797.1 GCA_030151135.1 Candidatus Sulfotelmatobacter sp.
GTGTTGCTGGGCTGGATGAATAACTGGCAGTATGCGGACAAGCTGCCGACATCGCCGTGGCGCGGACAGATGACGCTGCCGCGAAGGCTCTCGTTTGTGAAGGACAGCGCGGGGCTGGGGCTGAAGCAGGAGCCCATCGTGGAAAATCTGCGTAGTGCAGAGAAGATTGGATGGGGTCCCATGCACGGGCCGGTGGAAATGGTGGATGCGCCTTTCGAAATGCAGGTGAGCTTCGAAGCTGGCGAGAAGCAGCCGTTCGGCGTGCGACTGTACTCCGACGAGCAGCACTGGGTAGAGATTGGATTCAATCCTGCCGGGGGAGAGTTCTACGTCGACCGGACGAAATCGAGCGTCGAGGTGGCGAAGGATTTCCCGGTGCGGACAACGGCACCGCTCGTGAGTGGGCGGGCCTACGATCTCGAGTTGATTGTCGATCGGTCATCGGTTGAGGCGTACGCACAAGGCGGCACGATCGCGATGACCAATTTGTATTTTCCGCCTTCCGACAAACAGAGGGTCGAGACGTTTGGGAATGGCCGAGGTTCCATTCACCTCCTGAGGTCGATTTGGAAGTGAGGCGAGGCGGGGTCTCGTTGGGGTGACTTCCTCCTCTGGATGACGACAAGAGAAATTTGTGAAGTCACGGGCGGTGTTGTGGGCTGACCGCCAAGGAGACGCTTATTCTGCTTGGGGTGGATTTGTGGGGCTCTCGTCAGAGTTGCGGAAGAGGCGACCGACGAAGAAGGACACCGGGATCGACGCCAGGATCCAGCTGATGACGAAGATCACGTAAGCCCGCATGCATGGATACGATGCTTCTACTCTGGATTGCGCTGCCTGGCGAATGAGTTCCAGACGTAAGTCGCTGATTCACGAAGTCTTTACATGGCTCGGAGAAAATAATCCCGCGACCTGCATGGGGCTGGTGGCGCGTGCAAAATTCTTTTGAACGGTCACTCGCCTGGTTGCATCAGTAAACGGACAAAATCCGGCCTCGTAGTCAGAACCCTGCTCACACATTTCTTCCCATAGCAACCCCCAGCACGCTGCGATTCCAGCGAAGGAGAATTCCCGATGTCGACGATTAGAACGAAAGACGGCACGCAGATTTACTACAAGGATTGGGGCACAGGACAACCGGTGGTTTTCAGCCATGGATGGCCGTTGAGCGCAGATGCTTTTGAAGATCAGATGATCTTCCTGGCGACGCGTGGCTATCGTTGCATTGCCCATGACCGGCGCGGGCATGGGCGCTCGGACCAAACGCTGCAAGGCAACGATATGGATACTTACGCCGACGATCTCGCGGAGCTCATGGAAGAGCTGGACGTGGAGGACGGGATCCACGTGGGACACTCGACGGGTGGTGGCGAGGTAGCGCGGTACATTGGGCGGCATGGATCGGAGCGGGTTGCGGCGGCGGTGCTGATCAGCGCAGTGCCGCCGATCATGGTGAAGTCGGAGAAGAATCCGGGCGGCACGCCGATGGAAGAGTTTGACAAGATTCGCGCGGCAGTGGCGGCGGATCGTTCGCAGTTCTGGAAAGATCTCAGCGGTCCGTTCTATGGAGCGAACCGTCCGGGGAGCAAGGTGTCGCAGGGATTGCGGGATTCCTTCTGGATGCAAGGGATGATGGCAGGACTTCCGGCGGAGTACGACTGCGTCAAGGCCTTTTCGGAGACCGACTTCACAGAGGACTTAAAGAAGATTGATGTGCCGACGCTGATCCTGCATGGCGATGACGACCAGATAGTGCCGATTGCGGATGCGGCATTGCTCTCGGCGAAGCTGGTGAAAGGCGCGACGCTGAAAGTGATTCCGGGAGCGCCGCATGGCATGTGTTCCACGCATAAAGACTTGATCAATGGCGAGCTGTTAGCGTTCTTTGAGAGAGCCTTGGAAGCGGCAGCGTGAGGATGGTTGTGGCTCGGGAACCCCGCAGGCATGCGGGGTTTTTGTTTTGGAAGATACAGTGCGGTCCCATGGAGAAGATTAGATCCGAACGAAAACTAGGGATCTTTGTTACCGCGAATCGAGGCGTCGAGGATTTCGATGAAGTGGCGGGTTTGGACGCCGCCACCTTTCTCGCGCATTTCTTTGGTGATCTGGAGCAGGCACCCGGGGTTGCCGGAGACCAGGACGTCGACACGGCTGCGGAGGACGTGGTCGGCTTTGCGCTGTCCGAGATCGTGTGCGGTTTTCGGTTCGACGAGGTTGTAGACGCCTGCCGATCCGCAGCAGATGTTCGCCTCCGGCAGTTCGACCAATTCGAGTTGCGGGATGGCTTTGAGCAGGGCACGCGGCTGGGTGCGGAGTTGCTGGGCGTGCAGCAGGTGACAGGAGTCGTGATAGGCAGCGCGGATTTTGAGCGGGTGCCGCTCCGCCTGCGGTGCGAGCAGGGAGAGAATCTCGGAGATGTCTTTACACTTGGCGGCGAACCGGCGGGCTTTTTCGGCGTAGTGCGGATCGTCGCGCAGCAGGTACCCGTATTCCTTGAGATTGGAGCCGCAGCCGGCGGCGTTCACCACGATGTAGTCGAGATCGAGTCCCTGAAAGCTGTCGATCATGTGGCGGGCGGAGTCGAGGGATTGGGCTTCGCGTCCGACGTGCGTGGCGAGCGCGCCACAGCAGCCTTGGGCGGGAATGTAAATATCGCAGCCTTCGGCTTGCAGGACGCGGATGGTGGCCGCGTTG
>JASLEQ010000034.1 GCA_030151135.1 Candidatus Sulfotelmatobacter sp.
GCAAGAATTTCTTCGGTGCCGCTTTCGGGCGAACCGTCCTGATGCCATAGGCCCCACGGACGCAGATTCATCGCGGCCTCGGCGAAAAGTGTTGCGGCATCCAGATCATCAGGGAACTGCCTCATGACCTGCCGCATGGCATCCCGATACTGTTCAGCCGACTTCCTTAAATCAGAATTTGGATCGGCAGGAAATCGAGTCGCCATTGCCTGGATATAGGCTTGTTCACTGGCCGAAGCATTTGGTGAAAGATCAACTCCTTTTTGGGCGGCGTCATGAGCTCGCTTGAAGCGCTCGGGGTCGGCGGGGTCATTGTAATTTGGGCCGACGGCTTCAGCGACGCCCCACCACGCCATTGCAAGCTTGGGATCAAGTTCCGCCGCGCGCTGGAAAGAACGCGCAGCTTCATCGTGATTGAATGCGTAAATGAACCGGAGGCCTTGATCGAAGAACTGTTGAGCCTCCGCGTTGTGAGTTGAAACCGGATGATGGAGGTCGCCCAGTCCCGTCACAAGCATTAAGGGATGGCTCTGAGCCTGGTGGGAATGATCCTGCGCAGACGCCCCAAGACAGAACAAAGCAGCGCACGAAAGTGCAGCCAGAATCTTCATCTGGTTTATCCCCCTGATCAGTTTTGGAAATGGGCCCCGATATTTGAGAGACGGTGTGGACAACGCCATCTTGCAAGCGACGGACAGCTTATGCCAAATTGAGGCGCCTGCCAAGTCGGTTTTGAGAGGGGAGCAACTATGCCGAAACGGCCCAGGGCGAAATCACCAGCTGAACCGTTCCCGGCTCGTATTCCCGAAGCGTTGCTGAATGCGTTTGATACAAATAACCGCATCAATCAGTACATGATCGAGAACCTTTCGGCGGAAGCCTGGAATGCGAAGCCACCCGAGGGTAAAGGACGTACGGTGGCAGCAATGGTTGCACACATGCACAACGTCCGAGTGATGTGGTTGAAAGCCGCGAAACTGGACGAAGTCCCCGAACAATTGAACCGAAGCACTGTTACAAGAGCAGAAGCCGTGGGTAGTTTGGAGCAGAGCCGTTCGGCATTGAGCAAATTGATCAGCCATGCGCTTTTGAGCGATGGAAGAATTAAGAACTTTCGTCCTGACGTTGCCGGGTTCCTCGGCTATTTGATTGCTCATGATGCACATCATCGCGGACAGATCGCCATGCTGGCTCGCCAAGTCGGACATCCGCTACCGCAAAAGGCTATGTTCGGCATGTGGGAGTGGGGCACCCGCTAACCGCTGCTGAGGCGTCTTTTGCGTCAGGTAAAATTCTGGTTCGACCCACGGTATGCGAAAGGCCGCGCTACTCTACAATCCCGATTCCGGCGGCAGCAAGAAGCGGCGCCATGAACTGGAATCCGCGATTACGATCCTGCAGCAAGGCGGCGTTGAAGCGAAGCTGCTGGCGACCGAGTCCCGTGATCATGCCGGAGAAGAAGCCCGGCGCGCGGTTCAATCTGGCTTTGACACGATATTCGCATGCGGCGGCGACGGGACTATCAACAATATTGCCCAGGTTCTGGCGAATACGCCTGTGGCCCTCGGTGTGTTACCCATCGGCACAGCGAATGCCCTCGCCCATGACCTGGGGCTTCCGCTCAAGGTCACAGTGGCAGCAAAGGCGGCACTCGAGGCAGTGCCACGGCGAATTGCACTCGGTAAGATCACATGTTTAAACCTCGAAGGAAGAACCGAAACGCGATTCTTTGTCGTCGCCGCTGGAATCGGGGTAGATGCCCACCTCTTCTATAAGCTGCACAGCGGCACGAAGCAACGACTGGGAATGGGAGCGTATTACGCCAAGGCCTGGCATATGTGGTTTACGTATCCTATGACTCGGTTTCGCGTGGCGTATCGAGGGTCCGGCGACATCACTCTGAACGACACCTATGTAACGGAACTACTGGCGGTACGCATCCGGAACTTTGGAGGAGTCGTCCGTGAGCTTGCCCCCGGCGCATCGCTCGACCGAAACGACGTGCGCGTCATTCTTTGTCATACGGGCTATCGACTGGCATATCTGGCGTACGTTGCCCGGAGTCTACTGCAGCGTGCCTGGAGAATACCGGGAATCGAGCTGGCCTACGTAACGAACGCTTCGTGCGAATACGCGCCGATAGAGACAGGACCAGGACAGGTGCAGCCCAAGATCTACGTTGAGGCGGACGGAGAGTTGATCGGCAGCCTTCCCGCTGAGATTACGGTTGTGCCCGACGCGTTAACCCTGCTCGCACCGAAGTCCGGGAAGAGATGACATAGAATACAGTTCACTGCTTGGAACCCGTTACCCACTTTCTGACTGGCGCGTGTATCGGGCGTGCCGGGCTCAATCGTCAGACAGCGCTTGCAACGCTGACGCTTACCCTTGCCGCGGAAGCGCCTGATCTCGATGTTCTCAGCCGGTTCGGAGGACGTGCGTTTGGATTCGAACATCACCGCGGATTCACGCATTCTTTGTTAGGAATACCGCTCGATGCGATGGTGGTAGTAGGCTTCGTCTATCTGGTTTGGCAAATCCGCGGCCGAAGAAGTAACAATCCGAACCTTCCCGCGCGCTGGGGTTTGCTGTTCATGTACGCCTGTTTGGCAGGGCTGAGCCATATCCTGCTCGACTTTACGAATAACTACGGCGTGCGGCCATTTTGGCCTTTCTCGGAGAAGTGGTATTCATGGGACATCGTCTTCATTGTCGAGCCCGTAATGCTCGTTCTTCTGATCCTCGGGCTAATACTTCCATCGATTTTTGCCCTCGTTGATCGAGACATCGGTGTCCGCAGCCGCGGTCCACGGGGACGTGTTGCGGCGACCTTGGCCTTAGCGGGGATTGTTCTGATGTGGGGAGTTCGGGACTACGAGCACAGGCGTGCTCTTGCGGCCTTGCAATCACGCTTGTATGAGGGAGTCGATCCAATACGCGTCTCTGCGTATCCCAAATGGGTTGATCCATTCCACTGGTACGGCGTTGTGGAAACGCCGGCATTTTTCGCGTTGGCTCCAGTGAATTCATTGAATCCAGAAGTTGACCCCGAACAGCGGATGGAGATCCATTACAAGCCGGAAGAAACACCGATAACGCTTGCGGCGAAAAGGTCATATTTAGGCAGAGCTTTCCTGGACTGGGCGCGGTATCCGATCACGGAGACTGAAACCCTGGGTCCAGACGCCGGTTACATTGTTCACTTCGAGGATTTGCGCTATGCACAGCTACCTGACGCAATGGGGCGCAAGAGAGAGCGTAGCGCGCTCGGTGCCGCTGTGAGACTCGACCGGAATCTAGATGTCGAGGGAGACGTTTATGGAATCGGTGAGAATCAAGTTGTCGTGCCGGATCCGGGCACGAAATAACTTGGTACGATTGATCCTCATAAAGCAGGGATCCAATGAAGCGCATCGCCATTGTTGGTGGAGGGATCTCCGGGCTATCGGCCGCGTTTGAACTGGAACAACGCCGGAAGTCGGGAGCAGAACTCGAATACGTTCTGTACGAAGCTTCACCGCACCTCGGTGGTGTTCTTCGCACAGAAATGGTTGACGGTTGCCTGGTCGAAGCGGGACCTGATTCGTTTGTTACGGAAAAGCCTTGGGCCGCTGATCTCTGCCGGGCGCTGGGATTGGGCGATCAGCTCATAGGATCGAATGATGCCGACCGCAAGACCTACATTCTGACTCGGGGACATTTAGTCGAAATGCCCGACGGTCTCATGTTCATGGTTCCGACTAAGATTCTGCCGACTGGCCTTTCTCCGCTCTTCTCATGGAAAACGAAGCTGCGCATGACGAAGGAACTGTTTCATCCGCCGCATGCGATTGATCAAGACGAGTCCGTTGCCGATTTCGTCACCCGGCACTACGGACGGGAGATGGTGGATCGATTGGCGGACCCGCTTCTGTCCGGTGTTTACGGAGGTGAATCTGCGAACCTGAGCGTTCGTGCAGTGCTTCCTAGATTCGCCGAAATGGAAAGAAGTCATGGCAGTCTTGGACGCGCTATGCTCGCGGCTAGGAAGAAGACGCACGCAGGACCTCGTAAGTCTATTCCTCCACTCTTCACCTCGTTGAAGCAAGGCATGCAACAGCTCGCCAATGCAATCATCTCGGAACTTCCGGCTTCCGCTTTGCTGACCTGTGCGCCGGTTCAAGCTATCCAACGCGATGAGACGGGATGGATCGTCTCAGCAGGAATGCAATCGGATCAGTTCGACGCCGTGGTGCTTGCTCTTCCTGGACCGGCTGCGGCCAATGTGCTCGAGTTGGTCAGCAAGGATCTTGCAGCCGAACTCGGCGCGATCGAGTACAGTTCGTCGATTACCGTGGGGCTGGGCTACAACGCCGAGGTGCGTCATTCACTGCCGCCGGGCTTTGGGTTTCTCGTTCCGCGCAGCGAGCACAAGCGATTGCTGGCGGCCACCTTTGTTCACAATAAGTTCCCACATCGGGCACCGAAAGATCGCGCTCTGTTGCGCTGTTTCTTTGCGGGAAGAAGTGCCGAGAATGTATGGCCGTTGAGTGATGAGCAGATTGTCGGAACTGTACAAAACGAATTACAGCAGATCATTGGGTTGCGGGCTACTCCGCTATTCGCCCGCGTTTACAAGTGGAAGTCGGCTATGGCGCAGTACAGCGTCGGACATTTGGAGAGACTCGATCGCATCGAGCATCTTCGCCAGCAGTGTCCCGGTTTGGCGCTAGCTGGAAATTCTTATCGAGGAATTGGTGTCCCAGACTGTGTCCGCTCGGGCCGCCAGGCTGCCATGTTGTTGGCGGAGTCGTCCTAAGTCGACTTCCGTTAGCGGCAACTATGCCGCCGCATGCGGAGCGCTCGTCTCATTCTGGATCGGCTGACTGGAATCGGCTTGCGCAACCGGTAGGCGCACGATGACTCGCGTTCCCTGTCCAGTAGAATTCACATCCAAACTACCGCCGAGCTGGCGAATTCGTTCCTGCATCCCGCGAATCCCGACTCCAGGAGTTCCGGCGGCGCTCAATTCGCGTAATTTTTTCTGAGGTATCCCCTTACCTTTGTCCTCGACGTCGACGCTCACCTCGCGTTCGCTATGGCGGACGCGGATTCTTGCAACGGGGCTCTCCGAATGCCGGTGGATATTTGTCAGGCACTCCTGCACCACCCGGAAGATGGCAGTTTCGATCTCACTGGGAAGCCGCCCGAAATCTTCTGGCATGTCCAAATCGACTTTGATGCTGCTGCGTTGAGCAAATCCATTGACGTACCAACGTAAAGCGGAAGACAGGCCCAATTCGTCCAACAACGGCGGATGCAGCAGGTGAGAAATCGTCCGCACCTCCGTTACCATCTCGCGGACCAGGCTCTCACTGTCGTTCAGGGCAGCAGACGTCCGTGCCAACTGCTCGACTCCGGTTCGTACGGTTGAAAGATTCATGCTGAGCGCGGCCAGAGTCTGGCCAACGCTGTCGTGCAACTCGCGCGCAATCCGTCGGCGCTCCTCATCCTGCAGTTGCATGAGACGGGCGGAAAGTTCCCTCAGATTACGATTCACGGCATCGAGATCGGCAGTACGTTCCTCGATCCGAATCTCCAGTTCGTTTTGCGCCTTCCACAAAGAGGCATTTTGCCTGCGTCTCCACTCACCCATGACAGTGATTGATATCGATGAGAGAACGAAGATCAGGATATCGATCTGCTCGATTGGTGTGGGAAGGTGAAACGGGTGAGGACGTGCCTGGAAGCCGTACGCTGTGCCCACGGCAGCCAGGATCGTCACTATGATCGAAGGCATGATGCCGCAGTACCACGCGGCGAAAGCAACCGCCGGAAATAAAACGAGGTATGCAAAATGGTCGCCGGCCACGAGAGTATTCAATCCGACGCAGGCCGCAACAGCGGCGAGGAGCGCCGCGATTGCAGACACGTAGCACAGCACGGTGCTCCTTGAGATCCGCGCTGAAAGCGAAGTATCGCTTGCCATAATACCCACCCTCCGGATTTGGCTGACTCAAAGCAGTAACAACGACGTGGCGAAGGGAGTGCTGCATCTGCTGCAGCATTAACATTCACGGGAAACTATTATTCAAATGATAACAAAGGAGCGGGATACGGAGGGCTTATTGTTGGTCTAGCGAGGATCATGCCGAAGCTTTGGGATGCTGGTTCTCTTCACGACGGAGCTGGGCTAGAACAAGCCGGATTTCGTCGTATGTGATCTCGGGAGGCAGGGCGTCTTTTAGTGGTTTCAATCGATCGATTTTATCTATGCCCGCTCTTCGACAAGCCGCCTCGATAACCGCTTGTTTGTTACGATCGATCCAATCCGCAGAGAAGTCTACATCGCCGTTTTCCACTAGAGTCACGACGGCACTGATTACAGTTCCAAGCTGCCGACCACGAATCCGAGCAATCTCCTGCAAAGTTTTGCCTTGCGTGATCAAACTCAGGGTTTCGATAGACGGCGCGGTCCTTTTCTGGTGTAATGCTGACGCGCGATCGCCCTCGTGGAAGCGTCGGAGAGCCGTCAGGAGGCGTTGGCCAAACGTTTCTGCTTTACGCTCTCCGATACCGCTGATCGTTCTCAATTGCGCGATCGAAGACGGCATAATTCGGCAAATCTCTTCCAGGGTCGTATCGTGCAGAACAACAAAAGCGGGTACCCCTAGTTCCTTTGCGGTGAGGCGCCTCCATTCGCGCAGATACTCACGCAATTCAGGGTTAGCTTGGCTTGCAACATCATCGGCGCGAGCTGGAGAATCAGGGCGGTGCTTGGGGGCGCCTCTTCCTTCCGTGGACTGGTGTTCAGCGACTCCCAGCCATTCAGGAGTGTTCCCACAGATGTCGCAGGCGTTACAGTACGTCCACTTGGGAGTTTCGCCGAAATGTGAGCAAATCTGTAGGTGCCTGCAGTTGCGAGATTCGGCAAAGTCGCGAATTTTGTGATAGCGCTGCCACGCGCGTTCGCGTTCCGTCGTATCTTGGATCTGATTGGCGAAATAGGCCAGCAATGCTGCATCCTGCTTACGCCATAGCAGCAGGCAATCGGCTGGTTTACCGTCACGGCCACCCCTTCCGGCCTCCTGATAGAACTGCTCGATCGACTTCGGCAAGGCGAGATGGATCACCGCCCGAACGTTCGCCTTATTAATGCCCAAGCCGAATGCGATGGTGCCCACCAGCACCCGCACTTCATCCGACATCCAGCGTTCCTGATTCCTGCGCCGCTCCTCCGGCGGCATTTTCGCGTGATACGCAACGGCTGGTATCCCATGGTCCTCAAGAAAATCTACTGTTTCTTCCACCTTGGCGATGGTGGGGGAATAAACAATCACATTGCCTTCAACATAATTCTCCAAGGCTCGAAGAAGGAAAGGGAAATGTTCGTCGCTATGG
>JASLEQ010000055.1 GCA_030151135.1 Candidatus Sulfotelmatobacter sp.
CAAGCTCGAGCCTGCCAGCGGATTCCAGTCGGAGCAATTTCGTGAGCTCGAATTCCTGTGCGGCCTGAAAGATGAAAAGATGTTGCGCTATCACCGTCCAACACCCGAAGCCTATGAGCAATTGGCGCGGCGGTTGCGGGAACCGTCGCTGCACGATGTTTTCTTCGACGCTCTGCGCCATATGGAGAAGTTGGACTACGCTCCAAATGCCACCGAGAAAGAAAAGTTCGAGGCGCGGGCGCGCGCGGTCCTCTCTTTGTATCAGGACGAGCACAAGCACCGGGATTGGATTGATGTTTGCGAACGCCTCACTGAGTTCGATGAACTGATTGTGAGCTGGCGCCTGCGTCACATCCAGCTCGTTGAGCGCGTCATCGGCATCCGCGTGGGGACGGGGGGAAGCGCAGGGTCGTCGTACCTGAAGCTTACGTTGGACAAGAAATTCTTTCCCGAATTGTGGGAGGCACGAACGCTGCTTACCCAATGACCGGACGCGCTTTCTCCCATGTCCACAAAACCTCAAACCATTTCACTGATCGGCGCCGGCTTGAACGGCCCGCTGCTGGCGTTGGGATTGGTGAAGCGCGGCTTTGATGTCGAGATCTACGAGCGCCGGCTGGATATGCGCCGCGTGCCAATCAGCGCCGGACGCTCCATTAATCTCGCATTATCGACGCGCGGCATCCATGCCCTGAAGCAAGCGGGACTGTGGAAAGAGATGCAGAACATCATCATCCCGATGAAAGGTCGGATGATGCATTCCGTTTCCGGCGAACTAACCTTCCAGCCCTACGGAAAAGACGAGACTGAGGTGATCAATTCGATCTCGCGTGCCGAGTTGAACATTGCTCTGATGGATGCCGCGGAAGCACAAGGCGTGCGGATCCACTTTCAACGGCGCTGTGTAGGAATGGATCTCAGAAGCGGCCAGCTGCGGCTGCGCGACGAGGCTTCCGGAGATGAGCATTCCGTGGATACCGGCGTTGTGATCGCCTGCGACGGATCGGGTTCGGCAATCCGTACCGAGATGATGCGTTTCCCCCGTTTCAACTTCTCGCAGCAATATCTCAATTATGGATACAAAGAGCTGACCATCCCTGCTGGACCCGGCGGGAAGCATGCCTTGGAGACGCATGCGCTGCACATATGGCCGCGGGGCAACTATATGCTGATTGCGCTTCCCAACATCGATGGCACCTTCGCGTGCATTCTGTTCCTGCCATTTGATGGCGAAGATAGCTTCGCCGTTCTACGCACGCATTCGGGCGTTCACGAATTCTTTCGATCCCACTTCCCCGATGCCCTGCCTCTCATGCCCGAACTCGCAGATAACTTCTTTGCAAATCCCACCGGTTCGATGGTGACCATTAAGTGTTCGCCGTGGCATCTGAACGGCCGAGTTCTGTTGCTCGGCGACTCTGCGCACGCCATTGTTCCATTCTTCGGACAGGGAATTAATTGCGGCTTTGAGGATTGTACTGTTCTGCTCGAACTTCTTGATCGCTATGATCTCGATTGGGGGAAAACTTTCTCCGAGTTCGAGCAGTCTCGAAAGGTCAATACGGACGCGATTGCAGACCTTGCAGTCGAAAACTTTGTCGAAATGCGGGACCGTGTGGCTGATCCCAGATTCCTGCTGCGCAAGAAGGTGGAACTGGCCCTCGAACAGAAATATCCAAAACGCTTCGTTCCTAAATACGCGATGGTGACATTCCATCGCATCCCATATTCCACCGCTCTGCGGCGAGGAGAAGTGCAAGAGGGAATTCTTTCCCGCCTTTGCGCGCCAATCGAGCGTGTCGAAGACCTGGACTGGAGTGCCGCCGAGACGCTGATCAGCACCCAACTTACCCCGCTGGAGCTTTCGTGACGGACGCGAGATTCCGAGTTGGCGAAGAGTTCGCGCTAGCCATGGATGCGAGCGATCCGCTTTCCCCTTTCCGCGACCGCTTCTTCATTCCTCAAACTCACCAGGGGGAAGATTGCATTTACCTCTGCGGCCATTCTCTCGGACTGCAGCCCAAATCAACCAAATCGTATATCGAGCAGGAACTCAAAGACTGGGCTCAACTCGGAGTCGAAGGACACTTCCACGCCAAACATCCATGGATGCCGTATCACCGGCTGCTGACCGGCCAAACCGCTGCCCTTGTGGGCGCGGAGCCCGAAGAAGTGGTGGTCATGAATTCTTTGACGGTGAATCTTCACTTGATGATGGTGTCTTTTTACCGGCCCACTTCTGAAAGGCACAAGATCGTGGTCGAACGCGGAGCATTCCCCTCCGACCAGTATGCGGTGAAATCTCAGATTCAATTTCACGGATTCGATCCCGCCTTCTCACTGATTGAACTGACCCCACGCGAAGGAGAATGGTGCCTTCGCGATGAAGATATAGAAGCCGTGATCGATCGTGAGGGGCAGTCGATCGCCCTGATCTTGCTCGGCGGAGTCAACTACGCTACCGGCCAGCTTTTCGATATGGCGGAAATTACCAAGGCCGGGCATCGCATGGGATGCGTTGTCGGCTTCGATCTAGCACATGCTGCCGGAAATGTTCCCTTGCACCTGCACGATTGGGCGCCGGACTTCGCCGTCTGGTGTAGCTATAAATATCTCAATGGCGGTCCGGGCTGCGTGGCGGGCTGCTTTGTTCACGCGGTCCATGCAAAGCAATCGGACACCCCTCGTTTTGCGGGCTGGTGGGGACATGACGAGAAGACGCGTTTTCAGATGCGTCCTGATTTTCATGCGATGGCTGGGGCCGAAGGCTGGCAGTTAAGCAATCCGCCGATCATAGCCTTAGCTCCGCTGCGTGCCTCGATGGAGATTTTTGCGGAGGCAACCATCCCGCGTCTCCGGGAAAAAAGTACCGCGCTGACTTCCTACATGGAGTTCCTGCTCAAGGCTGGAAACCCCACCGGCTTTTCAATTGTCACGACCGCGGAAGAAGGTAGAAGAGGAGCGCAACTGTCTATCCGCATCATGAAGCGAGGCCGGGAGCTTTGCGACAGGCTCACCGCGGAGGGCATAGTGGGCGACTGGCGTGAGCCTGACATTTACCGCGTTGCGCCAGTTCCTTTGTATAACTCGTTCCGCGACGTCTATCGTTTCGCTCAACATTTTCGGGCCATTTTCATGAATACGGGCTCCCCGGTGTGTTAAGCCGGTTACCTCAGTAATACTGCAGGCATCGTGACCAAACATACAATCCTGAGCGTGGGGGAAAGTGCGTCCCAACGCGGAAGGAAATGGCTGGCCGGAATCTGCGCACTGGTCTGCGTGCATATACTGCTGTCTCTGCTTGCGCCTCGTGGATTCTTCCTCACGGCCTTCGGCGACATCCTGCAGAACCTCATTTTATTGAGCGCCTTGATCGGGTTCCTCCGAAGTGTTTACGCCACCTCCGGGCGCCCGCGTTTGTTCTGGGGCCTGCTGAGTTTCGGACTCATAATCTGGTTGTTGTCGCAGTTGATGTGGACCTATGTGGAAGTGTTTCTGCGGCACGACGCCCCCAATCCATTCTTTGGTGACGTAGTTCTCTTTTTGCACGTCGTGCCCATGATGGCTGCTGTGGCCGTCCAGCCTCACTGCAAACAAGACCCCGGTATCTTGCCTGCCGGAACACTGGATTTTGGTCTCCTGCTGACATGGTGGCTGTTTCTGTATTTCTTCGTTGTCATTCCCTGGCAGTATGTGCATTTTTCTGAGGCGATTTACGGGCACAGCTTCGACCTCCTGTATTTCAGCGAAGAGTTGGTGTTTGCAGCGGCAGTGCTCGTTGTTCAGTACCGCACCCACGGGCCTTGGCGAAGCGTCTACCTGCACTTATTTGGCGCTACCATGCTGTATTGCGCCGCATCATTCGCCGCCAGCGAAGCAATTGATCGACACCTCTACTACACCGGCAGCCTCTATGACGTCCCACTGGTAGCGTCGATGGCGTGGTTTGTTCGCATCGGTTTTCTTGGGACTGAGCGAAACAATGAAGCCCTTTCGAGCAACGCCCCGATGCGCGGTTTTGGAATTTGGAAGGCGCGCCTTGCCATGCTGGCGGTCCTGCTCACACCGTTGATGCTGATGTGGGCGCAATTCGCCGGAGACGCTCCAAAGCGGGTTCGCGCCTATCGCGTTGTGCTGACCGCAGCCGTGATGCTCCTCATGGGAGGGCTCGTGTTTTTCAAGCAGCATTTGCTGGATGGCGAATTGCTGAGCCTGCTTCGCCTCTCGCGCCAAAACCTTGAAGAAATGTGCCGTCTCAAGGATGAACTTGAAAATAAGGAGCAATCTCTCCGATGGCATAGCCTGGAACTCCAGCGAAAGAATCTCGAGTTGCAGGAGATCTCCTTTACCGACGTACTTACCGGAGTTTGGAACCGCCGCTACATGGAGGAAATCCTCACGGCTGAGGCCGGTCAAGTTTTGCGTAACTACCAGCGTGAGCGGGGAACAGACATTCACAAGATGGATCACCGCGACCTGGTGTTCATCATGGTAGACATGGATTTCTTTAAGCAGGTGAACGATCTTCATGGCCATCCTGCCGGAGATCGCCTCTTGCAACTTGTAGCTCAACGCCTTTCAACAGTAGTGCGGAAATCGGATGTGCTCGTGCGCTGGGGAGGCGAAGAATTTTTGATCATGAGCCGTTCGACCGATCCATGGGGAACTCCGGCATTTTGCAGCCGCGTTCTGGAAATAATTTCTGCCGAGCCATTCGACCTCGGCCGCGGCATCATGGTGCACAAATCGTGTTCCATTGGATGGGCGGCCTATCCCTGGTGCCGCGATGCCTACGAAGCCCTGTGCGCGGAGGAGTCGATTGCACTGGCCGATGCCGCGCTGTATCGCGCCAAAGCCCTGGGTCGAAACCAGAGTGTAGGCATCGTCGCAACCGATGATGCGGGAGTTTCACCGCAGATGATTACGCTGCAAGCAATTTGCGAACCAAAAAATTCCATCGCGCGAATGATCGAAACTCCATGCCCCACTCAGAAATCCGCCGCCGCAGCCAGTGATGCCATTTGATCTCAGTTAGTTCTCCAGCTCCTCGAAACCAATGCGGAGGCTTGACCTGCGCCGCAGGCGTTGTCTACAGTGAGAATCCGGCCGCAGGGCCAAAAGGCAAACTTCCTCATGAAAACTACTCCTTCGCGCAAGACCGGCCTTCGTCAGAAGGCTCAGTTGATGTCTGCTTCAGAAATCGAACGCACGCTGGTGCGTCTGGCTTACGAAATCGTTGAGAAAAATGGTGGCGTCGAGGCATTGGGCCTCGTTGGCATTCGCCGCCGCGGAGTTCCCCTCGCAGAGCGGCTTGGCAAGATCATCACCCGCATTGAAGACGCCAACGTTCCGGTAGGAACCCTCGACATCACTTTCTATCGCGATGATCTGTCGACATTAGGTCCTAAGCCGGTCGTGCAAGAGAGAGAAGTCGGCTTTGATATCGGCGACAAGAATATCGTTCTCGTCGACGATGTGCTGTTTACAGGGCGTACGACTCGCGCCGCGCTGGATGCACTCTTCTCCCACGGGCGCCCTCGCCGCGTTCAGCTTTGCGTTCTGATCGACCGTGGGCATCGAGAGATTCCGGTCGAAGCGACGTATGTCGGACGCAATGTCCAGACCACGCTCAATGAGGTGATCGAGGTGAAACTCACGGAAATTGACGACGCAGAAAAAGTCTTGCTGATGGAACGCTAAATCCACTGGAGCGAAAACAAAAAAGACGGCGGCCGAAACCGCCGTCTTTTATTTTCCGGATCTACGCAATCTTCGTGCAGACCGCTTTGGTCTGCGTGTAAAGATTCAGCACGTCATGTCCCATTTCGCGGCCCCAGCCAGACTGCTTGTAACCTCCAAACGGCATTGACGCGTCGAAGATGTTGTAGCAATTGATCCAGACTGTTCCCGCGCGAAGCTGCTCGGCCATACGATGCGCCTTGCTGATGTCGCGCGTCCAGACCGCGGCTGCCAGCCCGTACTCGCTGTTGTTGGCGCGTGGAATGATCTCCTCGGGATCGGTGAACGGCATGGCCGCGACCACCGGCCCAAAAATTTCCTCCCGCACGACTTTCATTTCTTCTTTCGTGTCGACGAGGACAGTGGGTTCAACGAAATATCCGCGATCGCTCGCTTTCCGTCCGCCCACCACAGCCTTGGCTCCCTGCGACAATCCGGATTCGAGATATCCGCAGACGCGATTGAGTTGTTCCTCCGAAACCAGCGGCCCCATCTGCGTTTCCGGTTCCAGTCCCGATCCGACCTTAATCTTCTTCGCGTAATCAGCGACTCCTTCGACGACGCGGTCGTAAATGGATTTCTCCACGTACAAACGCGAGCCCGCACAGCAGCACTGCCCATGATTGAAGAAGATCGCACTGGCCGAGCCCTGAATTGCCGTTTCAAGATCAGCGTCTTTGAAAACGACGTTCGGAGACTTCCCGCCCAGTTCCAGGGATACCTTCTTCAAGTTTCCCGCCGCGGCGTGAACGATCAGCTTGCCCACTTCCGTCGACCCCGTGAACGCAACTTTATCAACATCAGGATGAGCGGCCAGCGCAGCGCCTGCGGTTTCTCCATAACCGGGAACAACATTCACCACGCCCTCGTGGAATCCCGCCTCCATCACGAGTTCGCCGAGCCGCAACGCAGAAAGCGGAGTCTGCTCCGCCGGCTTCAGCACAACCGTGCAGCCGGTGGCCAGCGCCGGGCCCAGTTTCCATGCGGCCATCAGTAACGGGAAGTTCCACGGAATGATTTGGCCGACTACTCCGACCGGTTCCCGCAACGTGTAAGCGAGGAATCTCGCTCCCGGAACCGAAATCGGAATTGTGTTGCCTTCAATCTTAGTGGCCCATCCAGCCATGTAGCGGAAAAGATCTACCGCCAGTGGGACGTCCGCTACTTTGGCGACGGCCAAGGGCTTGCCATTGTCGAGACTTTCGAGGTATGCGAATTCTTCTGTATGTTGTTCGAGCAGGTCCGCCAATTTCCAGATCAGCCGCCCGCGCTGGGATGGGGTCATCCGGCGCCACGGCCCGTTATCGAATGCTTGCCGCGCGGCTTCCACCGCGCGATTGATGTCTTCGCGATCGCCTTCGGCAACTTGCGCCAGAACTTCGCCGGTTGCCGGATTGTAGGTGGGGAAAGTCTTGCCGGACGCGGCATTCACCCAGCGTCCATTGATTAACATCTGTCGTGGTTTGTCGATGAATTCCGCGACGTGCGGATGGATTTGCGGAGAGACTGCGATGCCCATAGATCCTCCTTGGTCAACGTGGACTTGCAAGGCAGAAGATAATGCCGGGCTTACGAATGAAATGAAACTGCGGGTATGCTAGTCCCGCCGGGTCAGATAATGCAATCGAGGAACTTACTCGCCGTACGGGACCCAGATGTTTTTTACCTGGACCGCATGCTCCAGGAACCAGCGCCCTTCCGCGATGGCGGGATTAAACCAGTCGATCGCACGGCCTTCATTGGTCCAAACCTGCTTCAGGTTCCCCACCGACATTGCCTTGGCGCTAGCCACAGTCGCATCATCCCCGTAGCACCATAGGGCGTCGATTTCATCGTGCTCCGCCAATGTCTTCAGCAATTGGGAAACATACCCGGTGACAATGTTCACTGCTCCACCGGGAAGATCGCTCGTGTCGAAGAGTTGATAGAGATCGCCGGTGATCAACGGATAGGATTCTGACGGGATTGCGACCACCGTGTTTCCCATGGCTAAAAGCGGCATCACCAGAGATAGAAATCCCAGCAGCGGCGCTTCCGCGGGACAGATTACCCCGACCGTTCCAATCGGTTCATTCATCGCGATCGCGATATTCCGGAACGGCGGGTTGTGAACAGCGCCATCGAACTTGTCAGCCCATGCCGCGTAGGAAAAGATGCGCTCGATCCCGAGATCGATTTCGCGAGTAGCTTGTTGCTCGCCAACTACCGCTCCCATGCGGCCGATCACTTCATTGCGGCGCAGCGCAAGATTCTCAGCGCAGTAGTAAAGCACCTGGGCACGATTGTGCGCCGTGGCTTTCGACCACGCCGATGCTTTTCGCGCCGCTTCTACCGCGTTGCGAATGTCTTTGCGATTCCCGAGCGGCGCTTCCCCCAGCAAGCGGCCGTCAGACGAGCGCACTTCCATGCTGTAGCCTGAGTCCGGACGTGCCTGCTTGCCCCCAATGTAGAGCTTCACCGTCCGGTCGATTCCGGGGACCGCGGAAGTTGACTCCTCATCTGGTTCCTGCGCCGATTTTCTCGGGCTCAGCGCGAGCTTGGGCGCTTTGCTGAGCCAAGCCGGCTGCACATATTCCAGCAGGCCTTCGCGACCACCTTCGCGGCCGTATCCGCTCTCCCGATATCCGCCAAATCCGCAGGCCGCATCGAACAGGTTCGTGCAGTTCACCCATACCACGCCGGATTTCAGTTGCGCCGCGACGTGAAGCGCGACGTTAATGTTCTCGCTCCATACGCAGGAGGCGAGCCCGTACACGGTATTGTTCGCGAGTTCGACGGCCTCCTGCGGCGTGCGGAAGGTCATCGCCGCCAGAACGGGACCGAAGATTTCCTGCTGCGCAACGATTGAAGTCGGATGAACGTTGCTGAGAAGTGTCGGCGGAAAATAAAAGCCGCGCGATGGAAGCGTGAGTTGCGGCTGCCAGCACGTCGCGCCCTCCGCGACGCCTTGCGCTACCATCTTCTGAATCCGGTCCAGTTGGACCCGGGCCACGATGGCGCCGATGTCGATCGCTTTATCGAGCGGAGATCCGATTCGCAAAGTATTCATGCGGTCGCGTATCTTCGAAATCAGCGTTTCGGCGATACTCTCCTGCATCAGGAGGCGTGATCCCGCGCAGCAGACTTGTCCTTGATTGAACCAGATTCCGTCGACTAATCCTTCCACCGCGCTGTCGAGATCGGCATCTTCAAAAATGATGAAGGGCGACTTGCCGCCAAGTTCCAGTGACAACCGTTTATGGCTCGTAGCAGTCGCGCTACGGATGGCGCGGCCGACTTCCGTCGATCCGGTAAACGCGATCTTGTCGACGTCCGGATGTTTGACCAGCGCTTCCCCGGTCGAACCATCACCCGTCACAATGTTCACGACGCCTGCCGGGATCCCGGCTTCCTGGCAAAGTTCGGCAAACAGAAGCGCGGTGAGCGGCGTGAACTCTGCCGGCTTCAGCACGACTGTATTCCCGGTTGCAAGTGCCGGCGCGATTTTCCACGCCAACATCAGCAGCGGGAAGTTCCATGGGATGATTTGCCCGACCACGCCGCAGGGTTCGTAATCGGCAAATTCCTGCGAAAAAATCTGCGCCCAGCCGGCGTGATAGTAAAAATGCCGTGCCACCAGCGGAATATCGATGTCGCGGCTTTCGCGGATAGGCTTGCCGTTATCCATGGTCTCCAGCACAGCCAGCAGTCGCGAATGCTTCTGCACAAGGCGGGCAAGAGCGTAAAGATACCGTGCGCGGACATGATGCGAGATTGCGCGCCACTTCGGCGATGCAGATCGAGCAGCTTTGACGGCGAGATCAATGTCAGCCGCGCCACCTTGCGCGACGCTCGCCAGTTTCTCGCCGTTCGAAGGATCGAGTGTGTCGAAATATTCTCCGGTCGCGGGCGACTTCCACTCCCCGTGAATGAACAGATCGAAACGACGCTGGTGGCGATTCAGCCAAGCTTCGGCTTCTTTCGGATCTTCCGGAGCCGGTCCGTATTCCATCGCGACGAATTTCTCGGCTATGCTCATTCGCCCTCTATCTTCCGTCTTGCTCTATTCGCGTTACGCAAGTGGGTGACGATAATCCGCTGAATACCTGCCGGTCGCATAATGTTCCAACTGGCGCTCGATGTCTCCCAGCAATCCGCTGGCGCCAAAGCGGAACATCTCCGCGTTCAGCCAAGACTGTCCGAGTTCCTCTTTGATCATCGCCAACCAGTCGAGAGATTGCTTGGCGGTCCGGATGCCTCCCGCCGGTTTGAACCCCACCGCCATTCCGGTTTGCTGTGCATATTCCCGGATCGCGCGCAGCATCACCAGCGTGACCGGCAAGGTAGCATTCGTCGCCTCCTTGCCCGTGGATGTTTTGATGAAGTCAGCGCCCGCCATCATCGCAACCGCGCTCGCGCGCGCAACATTGCGGAAGGTGAGCAAATCGCCGGTCCCCAGGATCACTTTCATGTGCGCGGCTCCGCAGGCTTGCTTGAATGCCGCGACTTCGTCGTACAGTGCCTGCCATCGTCCGCCAAAAACGTGGGCCCGCGTGATGACCACATCGATCTCTTGTGCTCCCGCTTCAACCGATCGGCGAATTTCCGCCACCCGCTCCGCCAGCGGCGATAGTCCCGCCGGAAAACCCGTCGACACCGCGGCGACCCGCACGCCGCTCCCCTCCAGCGCACTCAACGCCGTTTCCACAAACACGTGATAGACGCAAATCGCGGCGACCTTGATGTGAAGGTCCTCAATCCCAAGCTTTTTTACCAGTTCATGCTGGATCGGCTGCTTGCCTTTCGCGCACAAACGACGAACGCGTTCGTCGGTGTCGTCGCCTGAAAGCGTCGTCAGGTCCATGCATGAGATCGCGCGTAGAAGCCATGCCGCCTGCCAATCTTTTTTGACGGTTCGCCTCGCGGCTTGGGATTGTGCCCGACGTTCAACCGCGCTGGTATTGACTCGGACATTCTGCACCCACTCGAGATCCAGCGGAATGCCGCGGTTTCGAAGAAGTGGGCGGCCGTTCAGTGTTGCGATCGCGTCCGTTCCTTCAAGGTCGCGAGACGCCCCTACCGAAGCCGGAGGAGGCGTGTGCTTTGCAAAATCGTGATGGGCCGGCATGTGACGTTGCCTTCCGGGATGCTCCCCGCGCCTCTACGCGGTGGTGCGTTGAGTTGCATTGTACGGCAGGGAACGCCGCAACGCGAATGCCTGGCCTCGCGACCGGCAACGTGTGTGTGCGAAGGTTTACAATGACGCACGATTGCCAGTTCCCAGTTCCATGTTGCGTGGGTAGAGGGCTTTTTTGACAAAGAAGAAGGCCAAGCCGTCGAACGCTGTGCGCAAGAATTTGGAGAAAGCTGCGGCACGCGTCATGAAAAATGCCCACGCGCCCTATTCGAATTTCCACGTCGGTTCGGCCATTCTTCTTACCAACGGCGAAATCTTCACCGGCTGCAATGTCGAGAACGCCTCTTATGGCATGACAAACTGCGCCGAGCGTACTGCAATTTTTTCCGCGGTCGCAACCCTTGGTCCGAAAATTGAAATCCAGGCCGTGGCTGTGACAAACGACCACGGCGTCGCCTGCTCTCCCTGTGGCGCGTGCCGCCAGGTGATTTATGAATTCGGACCGAATGCGACAATTTACTTCCAGGGCTCCGACGGACCGAGGCAGGCGCACATTACTGAACTTCTTCCGGAAGGATTTCGCCTCAAGTGAGCCATCCCAATACTGCGCAGAACTTCCGCGCGATTGAAGTCATCCGCAAAAAGCGGGATGGCTGCGAGTTGACACGCGCCGAGATTGGAGCGCTCATCAATGCCTACACGGAGGGCGGCGTTCCCGACTACCAGGTCTCAGCCTGGCTCATGGCGACGTTCCTGCGCGGACTGACAAAGGCCGAAACCGCAGCGCTCACCGACGTCATGCTGCACTCGGGCGAGGTCCTTGATCTCTCGTCGCTGCCCGGAACTAAGGTCGACAAACATTCGACCGGTGGAGTGGGTGACAAGACCTCTCTCGTGCTTGCTCCCTTGGTGGCGGCTGCCGGCGTTAAGGTTCCCATGATCAGTGGCCGCGGCCTCGGGCACACGGGCGGCACGCTCGACAAATTAGAGTCCATTCCCGGATTCAATGTGAACCTGCCGGTCTCGGAATTCCGCCGTGTGCTCGAAACGTGTGGTTGCGCCATGATCGGGCAAACCGCTGAAATTGCTCCCGCCGATCGTAAGCTCTATGCCCTGCGCGATGTCACGGCCACCGTCGAGAGTCCCTACCTAATCTGCGCCTCCATCATGAGCAAAAAACTGGCGGAGGGCATCGACGCCCTGCTTCTCGACGTGAAAACCGGCTCAGGCGCTTTCATGAAGCGCGAAGAGGACGCCGTTTTCCTGGCAGAACTCATGGTCCAAACCGGCGAACGCATGGGAAAGCACGTGGTCGCCCTCATCACCGATATGGACCAGCCGTTGGGGAACATGATCGGCAACGCACTCGAGGTCGTCGAGGTCATCGACATCCTGCGCGGAAAGGGCCCCGAAGATTTGCGCGAGTTGTGTTTGCATCTCGCAGGCTGGATGCTCCGGCTCGGCGGCGCTTCCAAGAGCGTTGCGGAAGGAAAGCAGACCAGTGCCGACCTGATCTCGTCCGGAAAAGCTTTGCAAAAGTTTCGCGAGCTCATCGAACTGCAAGGTGGAGACCCCAACGTGGTCGATGCCCCTGCAAAACTGCCGCAGGCGAACTACAGGATGACCGTCACATGTCCCGACTCCGGCTACATCACCGCCATGCAGTGTGATCAGGTCGGCATCGCGGGAGTCATTCTCGGTGCCGGACGGCAGCGCAAGGAAGATTCCGTTGATCCCGCCGTTGGCATCGTCCTGCATAAGAAAGTTGGCGATGGCGTGAAATCAGGAGAAGCTGTGGCTACCCTTCATTACAATTCGCAGGTGCGGGCCGAGGAAGCGAGCCAGTTGCTCGCGCAGAGTTATAAGTTCTCCAACGCACCTCCCGCGAAGAAACGCCCGCTCATCCATCGCGTTATCGGCAAATCCGGGGAGAAAGACTAATGGGACGCTTTACCGGAATCCTTGGGCTCCTCACTATCCTCTGCCTCGCCTACGCGTTCTCCACGAATCGGCGTGCCATTCGACTCAAAACAGTGGCCTGGGGACTAGGCTTGCAATTCCTGTTCGCCATCTTTGTTTTGAGAATCGATGCGGGCCGCGCAATGTTTCAAAAAGCCGGGGACGTCGTGACGCGGTTGCTGAGCTATGCCTACGCGGGTTCCCATTTCGTCTTTGGAGATTTGGCGAAGCCAGGTTCCCAGCTGGGATATTTCGCTTTCGGCGTATTGCCTACCGTTATCTTCATCGCCGCTTTTTTCGCGGTGCTGTATCACTTCGGTGTCATGCAGATCATCATCCGCATCTTCGCATGGGTGATGACGCGCGTGATGGGAGCGAGCGGTGCAGAGTCGCTGAACGTCGCAGCGAGCATCTTCATGGGACAAACCGAGGCGCCGCTTACCATACGTCCCTTCCTGCCCGACCTCACGCGATCTGAACTGATGACCGTCATGACTAGCGGAATGGCGCACGTTTCTGGCGGAATCATGGCGGCTTATATCGCATTCGGTATCGATCCTAAGCACCTGCTGAGTGCTGTCATCATGACTGCGCCCGGTACTCTGCTGATGGCGAAAATGCTGGTCCCGGAGACCGAGCAGGCGAAGACTGCGGGCAAAGTTGTGATGAGCGCGGAGGAAGAGAAGACAGAGAAGGAAGAGAACTTGCTGGGTGCCATCGCTCGCGGCACTACCGATGGCCTCCACTTGGCCTTGAACATTGCCGCCATGCTGATTTCTTTCCTCGCTCTGATCGCGTTGGCAAACGGCATTTTCGGCGGCATTCACAATCATGTGGCCTGGTTTCCCAAGAGTCTCGAACAGGTCTTCGGATACATGTTCGCTCCCGTGGCATGGGTCATCGGCATCCCCGCACATGATTGCCTTAAAGTCGGTAACCTGCTCGGCACGCGCATGGTCCTGAATGAGTTGGTTGCTTTCTCCATACTCGGAGATATCAAGACGTTGCTCGACCCGCGTTCGGTCACGATTGCGACTTTTGCTCTTTGCGGATTCGCGAACCTGAGCTCGATTGGTATTCAGATTGGCGGAATCGGTGCCTTGGCTCCAAATAAGCGTGGCGAACTGGCAAGGCTCGGGGTGCGGGCTATGTTGGCCGGTACCATGGCAAATTTGATGTCGGCTTCCATTGCCGGAATGTTGCTATAGCGTTTTCTAAAATTACGATCGAGGGAATTCCCTTAGTGAAGCGATTCATGGTTCTGGCTGTCTCTCTCGTTGTCACGCTTCTGTTCGCTTGCAATAACGCGGTTGCAAACACGCCGCAGCGCGTCATCATCGACACCGATCCCGGCATCGACGACGCAATGGCGATCCTGCTGGCACTCAATTCTCCAGAATTAAAGGTCGAGGCCCTCACCGTGGTGCCCGGAAATGTCGACGGCCGGCAAGGACTCGACAATGCTCTGAAGATCGCTTCTCTGGCGGGTCGTTGTGATTTGCCTGTTGCCGGAGGAGCGCAGCATCCGCTGAATCAGAAACTCGTCACCGCGCAGTACTGGCACGGGAAAAACGGTCTCGCCGGTGTCGAATTGCCCGCGAGCAGGTGCAAAGCGGATTCCCGCTTTGGCCCGGATCTCATCATCGAACTCGTGCACAAGTTTCCGCACCAGGTCACCCTCATCCCGGTCGGCCCATTGACCAACATCGCTCTCGCCGTCTCTAAGGATCCCTCCATCGTTCCTCTGGTGAAAGACGTAGTCATCATGGGTGGATCAATTACCGGCGGCAACGTGAACGGCGCGGCCGAGGCCAACATCTATGGCGATCCCGAAGCGGCTTCCATCGTCTTCAACGCCGGCTGGATGGTCACGATGATTGGCTCTGACGTCGGAGAACGGACGCTGATCACTCGTAAGCATCTGACCGACTTGCAGCAGGCTCACGGTCCCCAGACCGACTTCATTGCGAAGTTGGCGGATTTCTACATCACGCGCTCGGAAAAGAGCGGCTATGTCGGTGCTGCCATGTACGACCCGCTGGCGGTAGCAACGGTGATCGATCCTGCGGTTGTGACCCTCAAGGATATGCACGTTGACGTTGAGACCCGGGGCGAGTTCACCCGTGGAGAGACCGTCGCCAACCGCATGGGGTCTGACGAGAACAACGTGCTGCATGGAGATCACTTCGAGATTGACGGCATCATCGAACTCAAGCCGAATGCTCGCGTGTGCCTGGCCTCGAATGCCGAGCGCTTCTTGCAGTTATTCATCAGCCGCATCAAAGGCAAATAGTCTTCTGGACCCGCGCGGCTTCGCGCACATCACCCGTTCGCGCGCGCCACCAATAAAATGGCAAACGCGTAAAACACAAACATCAGTCCCAGATAAACTTTCGCTTTCGATCCCGAGCCCGCGAACTCTTTCCACGCCAGCACTCCCCACAGCGCGGCCACCATCGGTGCGGACTGCCCGATCGCGTAAGAAATCGCAAACGTAGTCGATTTGCCGGCAACAACATTAAAGACCGTGCCAACACCCCAGATGCATCCGCCAAAAAGTCCCAGCAGATGCCCCGAAGGCGGTCCGCCAAAAAATCCGCTCAGGCTCACGGGTTCACCTACCAGCGGCTTTTTCATGAAATATAAGTTCCAGATGAAGCACGACAGCACGGCCCCAAGGGTGAGAAACACAACCGAACTGTAGGGCGTCAACGGATTGCCCCTGGTGGCGCCGTATGCGACAAACGGGTTCCACAATCCCATCAGCACGCCCGACACGATGCAAACCACAATGCTCTTGCGCGAAATCGAACGTCCCGCGCTTCCAAGACTTCCGTAGGCTTTGCCGTCCAGGATCACTGCAACCAACGCACAAACCACCCCCAATCCTAAGAACAGCGCATTTCCCTGCGGCTGCAGAGCGTAACTGAGTACGACTCCGACCACCAGCGCGATGCCGATTGAAATAGGAAATGCCACCGCCAGTCCTGCCATGTCAATCGCAGCCACCAGCAGCAGATTGGCTAAATTGAAAATCGCGCCTCCCACGATCGTCGAAACAATGTTTGATGTATCGGCGGAATGCACGTTGTTCAGGAAACTCGATGAGTCGTGCCCGCTACTTCCCATCGTCAGCGCCAGCACCAGCGACATAAGAAAAATGCCGATCGCGTAGTCCCAATAAAAAAGTTCGAACCGGTAATTCTTTACCCCTTTAAACGTATTGGCCCAGGAACCCCAACAGATCGCACTGATGATCATCATCAACAGCGCAATACCAAGACTTGGCGGTGTGAACATGCGTTCTCCCTTGGAAGACGTGTAACGATACTCTTCTTTTTAGGATCGGACAATCGTCCCAGTCATTTCGCTCTTGGTGCATTGACATCCGCATACGCGGCTGCATAGACTCTCCGTTCTCCCCGTTGAGCATCGGAAACGAAGCAATGGCAAAGCGCCCTCGAATCGCGGTTGTTGGCAGCGCGAATGTAGACCTCACAACTTTCACCAACCAGTTTCCCAAACCCGGCGAAACCATCTTCGGGCAAAGCTTCGATCTCGGTTTCGGCGGAAAGGGCGCCAATCAAGCCGTCGCCGCGCGGCTTTGTGGTGCGGAAGTCTTCATGATTGCGCGCGTAGGAAGCGACTTGTTTGGTCCAGCCACCATTGAGAATTTTCGCAAGCTCGGCATCGACACCACCCACGTCAAGCAAGTTGCCGGTCTATCGAGCGGCGTCGCTCCAATCTTTGTCGAGCCAAGCGGGCAAAACAGGATTCTCGTGGTCAAAGGCGCGAACGATGCGCTGAAGCCGTCCGACGTAGATGCCGCTGCCGACGTGCTCAAGTCCGCGGACTGTATCGTCCTTCAATTTGAGATTCCCCTCGAGACCGTCTACTACACGGTTGCATTTGCGCGGAAGCACGGTATTCGCTGCATTGTGAATCCTGCGCCGGCGCAACCGGTCGACTTGGCTGCATTGAAAGACTTGGATTACTTCGTTCCCAACGAGCACGAGGCGGAAACCATTTCGGCGATGCCGGTCAAGACTGCCGATGACGCGAAGAGATGCGCCCAGAGTCTGGTCGCCGGCGGCGTGAAGCGCGCCATCGTCACCCTCGGCGCCAACGGTTCCCTCATTGCAACTCGCGACTCGTTCGAGCACGTCCCGGCTTTCTCCGTGACGGCGGTTGACAGCAGCGGCGCGGGCGATGCTTTCATCGGCAGTTTTGCCACCTTCCTTGGCGAAGGACTCTCAGAACACGACGCATTGCGTCGCGCCAATCTCTACGCCGGACTTTCCACTACCGGCATCGGAACTCAGAAATCTTTCTACACGCGCGAGAAGTTCGAGGCGGAGTGGTCCACGCGCTCTGCATGGCCCGCGAACGCTGGCAAATCTTCTTGACTAAGCCCTGACCGGCAATTTATAAGCGCTTGTCTGCGGTTCTGTCGATCTCCTGCATTGCCGACGGTTCTTAACTCCCCGTTAAAGGGACAGGGAGCGGTCTTTCTATTTCACGACGGCCGCTGAAAGGGTGAAGCGAAATGTCGAGCAAGAACGTGCTAGTCGCGACTGTGTGTAGTGTCTTGTTGGCCTTGTCTACTCCTCTGCTGCAAGGCCAGGCTACCGCGAGTTTCTCCGGCACGATTTCTGATAAGGGGGGCGCTGTCATCTCGGGTGCGAACGTGCGCGTTACGTCCCAGGCCACCGGCTTGACCCGCGACGCCAAGACCGACGATTCCGGCCACTACATTGTCCCTTTGCTTCCGGTTTCGGTGTACACCCTTCATGTCGAGGCGCCCGGTTTTGCCGCAGCCGAGCAGAAGGATATCCGCCTTCAGGTCGATGAACAGCGCGAACTGAATTTCTCGCTCCAGCCCGCTTCGGTAAATACCAGCGTTGAAGTGAACGCCACCGAAGTCGCGGTCGAAACTTCTACTCCAAGTCTCGGACAAGTCATCACCTCTGAAGAAGTCTCCCAACTTCCGCTGAATGGCCGGAACTTTGTCCAATTGGCGACCCTTACGCCAGGGACGACGCAATCGACGAACCCGAACAGCTTCTTTACCAGTGCCGCCAGCAGCGAGGCCGCGACTCGAGGTGCATTCTCCCTTTCGGTGGGCGGTTCCCGCGAGCAAAGCACAGACTGGCTGCTCGACGGCAATGACAATAACCAGCTCGATGAAGGCGGCATCGGAATCTTTTCCAGTATCGACGACATCCAGGAATTCAAGGTCCTCACCTACAACTACTCAGCCGAGTACGGTGAGCGCGCCGGACCAACAGTGCTGGTCACAACAAAATCCGGATCGAACCAATTTCACGGTTCCTTGTTTGAATTCTTCCGCAACACAAAACTCGATGCCCGTAGTTACTTTGCCAGCGCTCGTGAGAAATTTAACCTGAATCAGTTTGGCGGATCGTTCGGCGGCCCGATCAAGAAGGATAAGACATTCTTCTTCGTCGACTACCAGGCAAAGATGCAGCGTCGCGGCGTACCTTTCACGGGATTCGTTCCGACCACCGCAATGACGACTGCAAATGCCAAAGGCGACTACGACTATTCAAAAGATCCGTTAGGCCTTCCTCGGCCCGGCGCTTTCGATGGTACAAAAAATGCCGATGGCTTTGGAGATCTTGCCTCCCCATTTAACGGCGGCCCATTCCTTTGTGACGCCTCGGGGAATTCGATAACTCCCGTAAATGGAGTGCAGGCTGGCGGAACTCCTTGCAATGTGATTCCAGCCGCCGTGAT
>JASLEQ010000084.1 GCA_030151135.1 Candidatus Sulfotelmatobacter sp.
GAAGTACGCACACTAACAACAGCACGAGTTTGCGCATCGGTGGATGATTCCTCCTTTTTCTATTTGCTATGGTTCCCGTTCTATCGGCGGACTGTTAAAGGATGGTTACAGTCGAGTGAATTTATGATGAACGCTTCGGCGACTATGTGCACGAGCAGTTTAATACGGCGGGTTCGTTATGGCTTCGGCGACGTGCGAAGACGCGCGAGTTCTCTGGGGAAAAGGCTGTTACCAGGATATGCCTGCTGCAGACCGGAGAGGAGTTCGATGGCTTTTCCCTTTTCTTTCTCGCGCACGTAAGCGATTGCCAGAAGAACGCGCGCGAACGGGGCAAGGTAGCGGCCATGATCGGCGGTCATCTGCAAATCCGCGATTCCACCTTCTTTGTCAGATGGCAAACCGCCCATACGCAGTAACCAGCGCACCGGAGCGGCCATGCTCCCGATGATGTACTTACTGAATCCCGTGGCCAACAATGCGTCGTAGCAGTTGGGGCAAACAGAAAGTAATTGCTGCGCTGTGGCCGAGGCTTGCTTGGTAAAGCGGAGAGATGCGAGATTGCGTTTATCGATCAGCGCCGCATAATCGGCCTGCAGTCCGGAAGAAAGTGTCAACGCGAACAGAGCGTCGCGGTCTTGCGGATTGTTCTGGAGTTGCGAATGCGCCAGCGATTCGGCGCGAGTGATCGCATTCTGAAATCTTTCTCGCAGCGCAGGGTCGGGATTGAGCTTCGGCCTTCCGGCAAAAGCTGAGTCGTTTTCAAAGAATTGCGCTTCGAGCACGCCCAAACGGTTGAATTCAGAAAACAAAAATCCCGCGGCTTCGCTGACAGGTCCCAGCGGATCTTGTGGATGTTCACGCTCCCAACTGGTGAAGTCGTTCTCGGCGCCCGCGAAATCCAGGTTGTAAAGTCCGCTGAATCCACGGTCCAGCGCCGAGATCTGGGTATTTTTTCGAATGTCGTCACTGAAGCTTGCTTGGCTGGAGAGAAAGGCCGACGTAAGAACTACCACCGTTGCGAGCTTTCGAAAGTAGAAAGACCTATTCATTCAGTTGGCTTCGCAGTAAACCGGGAATCGGCTGCTTTAATGTACTTCACAACCCATTCCAACTGGTACCTTTACTGCAGATATCTATTAGATGCCAAAATTGGGGAAGACCCGTTTGTTTTTGTAATGTGTGTCGAGCAACAACGTCGATTGCGATAGCCTAGGGACCCAAATCAATGAGTGATCTGAAAATGGAATACGCGCCGGGGTGGCCCGGTATCCCGCCACGATGGACGTCCAGTGCCAAAACAGGGGCGGGCACGGCGTTAAATCAGCACAGCAAAGTGTGGTTCACGTTGAGCCACGGAATTCTCAACGAAGTCTACTATCCTCGGGTGGACCAGGCCTGCACTCGGGACATGGGCTTTATCGTCACCAATGGGCACGATTTTTTCTCGGAAGAGAAGCGGCATTGCACGTTTGAGAACCGGCCATTCGAGCCCGGAATCCCTGCTTTCATGTTGACGAACACAGAGATTTCCGGGCGATATCGAATTCACAAGGAAGTGCTGAGCGACCCATATCGCAGCGTAGTTCTCCAGAAAATTCGATTTGAACCTTTGCAGGGTGAACTCGCGGACTACCGGCTATTCGCGCTACTGTCGCCTCACCTTGCAAACTGCGGCTACGGAAATACAGGTTGGATCGGCGACTACAAGGGATTCCCCATGTTTTTCGCCTCGCACGACGGAGCCACACTCGGCCTAGGATCATCGGCGCCCTGGAAAAAGGTTTCAGTTGGATTTGTAGGCACTTCCGACGGTTGGCAGGACATCTCTCGGCATTTCCAGATGGAGTGGCAATACACTCGGGCTGAAAACGGAAATATTGCGTTCTCCGGTGAAATCGATCTAGCAGCGTGTAACGGAGAATTCGTTCTTGCGCTTGGTTTTGGCTCGATTTGGAGCGAAGCGGGACAACAGGTTCGTTCCAGTTTGTTTGAGGATTACAAAGAGATTCGTTCCATTTACGTCGCGCAATGGAAAAATTTCCAGCAAAAGCTGCTGCCTCTGGACAATCCACTTCGGCAAAATGATCTATATCGATCCTCCACCGCCGTTTTGCGCACGCACGAATCGAAAGATTTTCTCGGAGGAGTCATTGCGAGTCTGTCGATCCCCTGGGGCTTCAATAAAGGGGACGAGGATCTCGGGGGGTACCATTTGGTCTGGCCGAGAGATCTGGTGGAAACGGCTGGGGCTCTCCTTGCCAGCGGTGCGGTGGCCGACGCTGTGCGAGTTCTTCGATATCTGGAGGCCACCCAGGAAGCGGATGGGAACTGGGCTCAGAATTTGTGGTTGGATGGCCGCCCTTACTGGGGCGGCATTCAGATGGATGAAACTGCTTTCCCTGTATTGCTGATCGATCTTCTCCGACGGGAAGCACCCGACGGCTTGGGAAAACTCGAGCGCTGGTGGCCGATGGTTCGCAGGGCGGTCAGCTTCATTATTCGAAACGGACCGGTTACGCAGCAAGACCGATGGGAAGAGGACGCTGGATACTCTCCGTTTACGCTGGCTGCTGAGATCTCGGCGCTACTGGTAGCCGCGGAGATTGCAGAGCTTACAGGCCACGCGGAGCAAGCTCAGATCATGCGCGATACCGCCGACGCATGGAACGACAACATCGAGCGTTGGACGTACACCGAAGGCGGCGATCTGGCGAAGCAACTGGGAATCCCGGGATACTATGTGCGCATCGCTCCGCCCGACACGGATGGCGCCGCATCGCCGACGCAAGGATTCGTACCAATCAAAAATCGACCTCCCGGACAGGACGGTGAGCGCGCGTACCACATCATCAGTCCCGATGCGCTCGCGCTGGTGCGGTTCGGATTGCGCGCGCCTGACGATCCGCGGATTCTGAACACGATTCGTGCCATCGATGCCCTTCTCTCGGTGGAACTGCCGCAAGGGCCTTGCTGGTACCGCTATAACGGCGACGGATATGGCGAGCACAAAGACGGCTCAGCGTTTGACGGGACCGGGATTGGGCGTCCGTGGCCGCTGCTCGCGGGGGAACGAGGGCACTATGCGCTCGCAGCGGGCCATCGGGACGAAGCTGAATCTCTCTTGACGGTGATTGAAAATTCGACCGCCGGGGAGGGCAGGCTGATTCCAGAACAGGTGTGGGACGGAGCGGATATTCCAGCATTGGAACTGTTTCGCGGCAAGCCTTCGGGGTCGGCCTGTCCGCTGGTGTGGGCGCATTCGGAGTACATCAAACTGCGCCGCTCGATTCGCGATGGTAGGGTTTTCGATCAACCGCCCCAGACCGTGCAGCGATATCTGAAAGAAAAACACGTTCGGCAGATCTTTGGCTGGAGGTTCAACAACAAAACCCGCAGTATCCCGAGGAATAAGACGCTGCGCATCGTGCTGCTCTCTCCGGGACGAGTGCACTGGAGCGTAGATAACTGGCAGACCTCGCACGATACCGATGCCAAGGATACGGGGCTTGGGACGTACATCCTGGATCTGCCGACGGCATCCCTGGCATCGGGAGGTCAGGCGGTGTTTACCTTCTTCTGGCCGAACGATAATCGCTGGGAGGGTACGGATTATCGAGTCGTAGTCGAAAAATAGCTGCGTCGGCGGCTTGCATGTACGTGGCGGGCTGGCTGCTTCAAACGACAGATTCTAGCTGTCGCATGATGAGTAACACAGCTCGACCACCGTGCAATCGTCGCTGAGCGGATTGCCAGCGCAAAATTCCGATACCGCCGAAAAAATTCCCTCAAGATTGGGGTACTTCAGTGCGGCCTCTTCCAGGCGAAAGTCTTCGAAGAAGTCACCATTCAGGTTCTCGGCCTCGGTTACACCGTCGGTGACAAGAATGAAGCGATCGCCCGATTTCATCTGGCAGGTTGCGCTCTCGAATGTGGCATCCGCTAAAAGTCCAACGGGCACATTTCCATGCGGAGGACGGACGACTTCATTTCCGCAAACCAACAACGGAGGCACGTGGCCGCAGTTCACGTATTCAAGCTCACCATCGCGCCGCAGGCGGGCGATTAACACGGTCGCATATTTTTGCCCTTCCATCTTCTCGGCGAAAAAACGATTGACGGCGGTCACAACGTCGAGCAGCGGCACGCCTGCACTCAAGTGCGAATAAATCATGCCTTGCAAGGTTGAAGCCAAGAGCGCTGCCGACACTCCCTTCCCACTGACATCGGCCAGCACCACCGTCAGACCCTCTTTTGTATTAACTGCGTCGAAGAAATCGCCGCCGATTTCTTTACAAGACAGGTTCTTGCCTCTCAAGCGAGCGAATGGGACCTCGGGAATCTTTACCTGCATGAGCCGTTGCTGGATGCTCGCGGCGATGCTCAACTCTTGTTGATAGCGGCGAGATTCTTCCTCGGCCTGCACCAGCCGCGCGTTTTCAATCAGCGATGCAGCTTCTGTCGCGATCGCGTGCAGAATGTCTTGACTAACCCCCTGTATATCTCGATCGCGTGAGGCAAAACGCGAATCCACATAAAGAACGCCCATGGCCTCACTGGCCTGGCCGGGCAAGGGAGTTTGAGATCCACGCGTCGCCTGAAGTTGCAGCTTCCGCAAAGGAATGCAGACCACCGTGCGCAGATCATAGGCAACGATACTTTGCCGTCCGGCCATATCCAGCGATTTGCTCGTGTCCGTTAGAACAAACTCAGAGTTGGACCGCATGGATTGTTCCAGAATTGAACGGGAAATTGTCTTGTCGTCGAGCAGGGGCTCTTTTTTGGAATTCCGACCTGCTTTAAGGACTAACTTCCCTTCTTCGTCTTTTAGAAAGACGTAGGCACGCTCGGCGCGGGTCAGATCGAGCGTAACGTCGAGCATTGTCATCAGGATCTCGTCGAGCACGCCCACCGTATTCAGCTTGCGGGCCGCCTCGAGGAACAGTCGCAGCTTTTCGAGATCTGTCGTCTCCTGCCTGATTTGTATGCCGGAGATCTGGCTCAAAAACTCGCGTGCCGTATTGGAGCTATTCTGCCCCGGATTGAAGAGGATGTAAGCGGAGTCGCGGGCTCCAAACTCCAATCGATCGCCACGTTCCAGTTTCTGCCGTTGGATGCGCTCACCATTTACGAACGTTCCATGCTTGCTCCCCTGATCCTCGAGGAAGAAATCAGCCCCATCTTGCATAATCTGGGCATGATCGCGAGAAACGCGGGGATCGGCAATGACAAGGTCTTTATCAACTTTTCTTCCAACGGTGAAAGGCGTGCGATTGAGGATGATGTTCTTCTGTTCGCTGCCTTGCACGAACACGAGGGCCGGAAACACTCCGGAGGTCGAGCTGTGTGTATGAGAGCTAATGCCAGTGAGGGTCATGAAGGGTTCAGACAGCCCGTCCCCAGATTTCGGGCCAAGCCGAAAACAAACATTTCTCGCAATCAGACTACTCTGAGGCTGCGCTTGCCTGCAACGTAGGGCATGAGGCGTCGCGATCTCCAACCTCTCGTGAAATCAGTTGATTCTTGA
>JASLEQ010000109.1 GCA_030151135.1 Candidatus Sulfotelmatobacter sp.
CCACGGGCTGGAGAGATACCTTCTGGCGCGCGTGAGCAACACCCCTGCAACAATTCCGGAGACATAAAACGCCATGGTGTACTTCGTCTGCATACCAAGGCCGATGCCTGCGCCGATTGCGAGCCACCAGCGCGGATTCCCGCTCTTTAAAAGGCGGATGACGAAGTACGCAATGCACACCCACCACAAATAATCAAAACTCGAATATTGAAATTCTGTTCCTTCAAAGATCGGTAACGGTGAAAGCGCGACACAAATGGCTGCGCTCACCTGGGCCAGGCGCCCACCGCCAAGTTCGCGGGCCATCATACCTGATATGACGATAGCGGCCGCCTGGAACAGGACGGAAACAATCCGCAGCCCAACCAGCGAAAGCCCGAACAGCGAGAGACTGATCCGCTCGACGGTGGGCGTGAACGGCGGATATGGCACGAATCCCCAATCCCAGTGGCGAGCGTCGCTGAGGAATTGCAACTCATCGCGATGAAATCCATAGCGTCCATTCGTAGCGATGTGGAGCAGTGCGATGGCGCCAGCCACGGAGAATAGCCAGGTATTTTCAATCATCCACGAGCGTTTCTGCGTCTGGAAATCAGGGTTCTTAAAAGGGCGTAGGTCAGTTACGGTTGCCATCAAGCCTCCGAACCAAGTCAGAATCGTTTCCATCGTTTACGCAGAAGGACATTTCATAGTTCCAGTTCGCAACCGCGGAGATTGTGCCGGCGTGCTATGCTCGCCGTAAGCCCGGCATGCGGATTCTCACCCGCTACATACTCCGCGAAGTCACGGCACACGCTCTGATTGGCGTGGCCATATTCACGTTCGTCCTGTTCACCCGCGACCTGGGACGCATTCTCGAACTGGTAGTTCGCGCCAGCGCCCCTCTGCCGAGCGTGGCGGAAATCTTCTCATTCACGATTCCGCTGGCTCTCACTTATACCCTACCGATGAGCGTGCTGGTGGGGATTCTGATTGGGTTGAGCCGCCTGGCAGCAGACAGCGAAATCACCGCGATGCGGGCGAGCGGAATGGGCGTGTGGAGTTTTCTCCGCGTGCTCTCCATCTTCGTCTTTACCGCCTGGTTGCTGGCATTGGCGAACGGGTTATATGTGGCTCCCCGGGCGCAGGCGGCGTTGGGTCATCTGGAAGATCGGCTCAAGGGATCGCAGGTTTCCTTTGAAATTCAGCCGCGGGTCTTCTACGAGGGATTTCCCAAGATTGTCGTGTACGTACAGGACGTGAAGAGTGCCCAGGGCGCAGCGATCTGGAAGGGCGTGTTCATGGCCGATTTGAGCGATGCGGCGAATCCTCGCATCACGCTGGCCAAGGAAGGAATCGTCATCAGCGAAGGGCCAGATCGGCTGCATCTGCACCTGATGGACGGATCCGAGCACGAGACGGATGCCAAGGACCCGAACCATTACCAGATTTCGACATTCCAGCAGACTGACATTCCCATCGAACTGCCCTCGACTGAGAACAAGGCGGACGAATCGATTCCCGCAAGTGAGATGGCGACTACATCGCTGCTTGAAAAAGCAGGCCGAACCGATCCGGTCTCGGCGCGGTGGTACTTGATTGAGTTCCACCGGAGATTTGCGCTGCCAACCGCGTGCCTGGTGCTCGCGCTGGTGGGAATACCGCTGGGACTGTCGTCGAAAAAGAGCGGAAAGTCCGGCGGATTCGTGCTGACGATTCTGCTGGTGTTCACGTATTACGTGGTGTCGCTGGTCGGAGTTTCGTTTGCGCGCCAGGGTCGAGTTTCGCCATGGTTCGGAGCGTGGCTGGCAGACTTCGTATTTTTTGCCCTTGGGCTCTTTCTGCTGCTGCGGGCCGAGAAGCGCCCCATCGAACTCGCGTCTTTCCGAGCATCACGGAAAGGATTGCAGTTTGGGATGGCGGGCGCCAATGGACGGCCACGCCGCGAAAGCGCCTTCGAGAGGGTGTCGAGCCGGCGCCGAGTTTTCAGCGCCACTTTTCCGACCTTGCTCGACGATTATGTACTCCGCGATTTTTTTGTGTACCTGGGCATGATCCTGTCGACATTCCTGGTGCTGGTTCTGGTCTTCACGCTGTTCGAGTTGCTCGGAGACATTCTACGGAACAAGATTCCGGCGTCCATTGTCGCCGAGTACCTTCTCAACGTGACGCCGTACCTGCTTTACAACGTGGCGCCGCTGGTGATGCTGCTTGCCGTGCTGGTGACCTTCGGAGTGATGCAGCGCTCGAACGAGATCACGGCGATCAAGGCGACGGGCACGAGCATTTATCGCATTGTCACTCCGGTGATTGCCGCTGCTGCAGTGTTCGCCACCTGCCTGTTCTTCGCGGACCAACTGTATCTGCCGCATACGAACAAAAGGCAGGAGGCGCTGCACAATCAAATCAAGGGAAGGCCTCCGCAAACCTACCTACGCCCGGATCGCAAATGGATTTTTGGACAGAACAACGACATCTACTACTACCAGTTCTTCGATCCCGATCGCGACCAGTTCGGAAACATCAGCGTCTTCAAGCTGGATAAAGCAAGTTTCACGATTACCGAGCGCATCCATGCCGATCGCGCGCACTGGGCCGACAACCTGAACCGCTGGATTTACGAACAAGGATGGGATCGCTCGTTGAATGTTTCAGCCATCGAGAACTACAGGCCTTTCGAGGTAGCGACCTTCCCGGAGTTCCCCGAGACTCCGGCGTATTTCAAGAAGGAAGTAAAGCAGTACTCCGAGATGAACTATGAGGAACTGCACAAGTACATCCGTGACTTGCAGCAGGGAGGGTTCGACGTGGTGCGGCTCCGCGTGGAACTGAACAAGAAACTATCTTATCCGCTGATTACGTTGATCATGGCAATCCTGGCCATTCCATTTTCGCTAACGGCGGGAAAAAGGGGCGCGGTGGCGGGCGTAGCGGTCGCAGTGGGAATCGCCGTCTTCTATACCGTAGTCTCCCGCCTGTTCGAAGCGATGGGAAATCTGAACCAGCTACCGCCGGCGATAGCAGCATGGTCGCCCGACATTATTTTCGTGCTGGTGGGCGGCTACCTGATCCTGAAGGTACCGACGTAGGGCGGTTCGACACTCATCGAAAATCGCGGCTATTCCGCCCCGATCTCCAACGTGTTATGAATCTACTTCACGGCGACGCCCCACGGCAGGTTGTCGGTGCCGATCGGCGTCTCCACGGTGAGCAACCCGGTGGCGGGGGTAATCGAATATTGGGAAACGGTGGCCGCGCCGTAGTTTGTAACGAAAAGCCAGTTGTCATCGCCACGAACGGCAATGGATGTGGGCTGGAGTCCAGTCGCTACGGTGGGGGGGCTCAGAGCTGTCAAACTGCCGGTCACGGAACTGATCTTAAATTGGGAGACTGTATTTGACCCAGTGTCC
>JASLEQ010000304.1 GCA_030151135.1 Candidatus Sulfotelmatobacter sp.
TTTCGCTCGGCGGACATCATCTTTGAAATAGGAATTCCCGCCGTCAATGATGGCGTCCCCGGCCTGCATGTGCGATGCAAGTTTCTGGACAGTCTGCTCCGTCGGCCCTCCCGCCGGAACCATGATCCAGACAGCTCGCGGCGGTTTCAGCTTCGAGATCAGATCCTCGAGCGAAGACGATCCGGTGGCTCCCTCGCCGGCCAGCCCCTTCACGGCGTCCGGGCTGAGGTCAGACACGACCAAAGAGTGCCCGCCGCGCATCAGACGCCGCGTCATATTCGCGCCCATTTTCCCCAATCCCACCATTCCCAATTGCATCACGAGCTCCTAACCTAATGTGTGGCAAGTAACATGTGGCGCGGGCGCCTCGCCCGCATGTTCTTAAAGTTTCTCGGAACCGCCGACGAGACAGCGACTAGGGATGCCCCACTTCTCGCCGCATTTGCGAGAAGTGGGAACAACGAAATCCGAAATCGTATGGCTCCCCCAGCTAAACCGCCTTATCGACAGCCGACTGCAGCACAGCCAGCCCGTTTTTCAGATCTTTCCCCAAATGCACCCGCAAAGCCCGCCGCCCACGCTCAGCCAGCACCTGAAAATCTCCCCGAGCCTGCGCAGCCTTCACAGTCCCAAACGTGTATTTCTGTCCCGGCACCGGAAGTTCCACAGCATCGTCACAAGTGATCTGCAGGAACACACCCGAATTTGGCCCTCCTTTGTAAGCCTGTCCAGTCGAATGCAGGAATCGCGGCCCGAACCCCAGGCAGGTTGCAACATGTTTCTTGTCGCGCACCGCATGCCGCACCGCCTGCAAACTCTGCTCATGCTCCGCATTCATCTGGATGTATCCCAGGACCGCAAAATAGTCGCCGGCACGAATGCGATTCAGGTGCGCATCGAGGTATCCGGCGAGGGATTTCTCTCCCGCCGCCTTTGTCAGTTCAGCCGCATTCACCTCATCCGTGAAAAGCTTAATACCCTCCTGTTCAAAAAACGGTTTCTCCGGCGGCAGAGATCCTTTCGTCTCGTATTCAGTCGTCAGCGCGCGAGTGGCAACTTTGCTGGCTTCCACGTCCGGCTGATTGAACGCATTGATACCAATAATGGATCCGGCCACGGCAGTCGCAATCTCCCATCGGAAGAATTCCGCGCCAAGATCGTAAATATCCGCCATCGTGATCCGCACTACCGGATGCCCGGCCTTCTCAAGTACAGCGACTTTGGCCTCCTGCTCTGTCTCGGGATCATTTTCTAGTCGCAGATAGGCAAATACGCGATCGTTCCCGTAAACGTCGGGCGCGGACAAATGTTCCCGATCGACTGGGATGATTCCTTTGCCGAGCTTTCCCGTCGACTCCGCCAGCAACTGTTCCAGCCACGCACCCAGGTCCGCAATCCCATGCGAAGTGATGATCGTGACTTTGTCGCGCCCCGCAACCGCCGCGCTTCCAAGAATGATCCCCAACACCACACCGGGGTTTTCTTCCGCCGTGCCGCTCGCTCCGCAGGCGCGCACCATCTCATCCGCGCGATCGAGAAACTTTTTCGTATCTAGCCCCATTGCCGCGGCCGGCACCATCCCAAAATTCGAGAGCGCCGAATACCGACCGCCAATCGACGGACGCCCAAAGAAAACGTGCAGGAACTTGTCGTGTTCCGCCACCTGTTGCATCTTCGATCCCGGATCGGTGATCGCAATAAAGTGGCTTCCCACTTTATCCGAGCCCACCGCCTGCTTGGTGCGCTCAAAGAAATACTGCTTGAAGATGTTCGGCTCGAGAGTGCTGCCCGATTTGCTGGAAACAATGAAGAGAGTCTTGGGAATATCGATCTGATGCTCGAACGTTTTTACCTGCGCCGGATCGGTCGAATCGAGAACGTGCAGGGTAGGGAACTGCGGAATCCTTCCAAAGGTCATCCGCAAAACTTCAGGGCACAGGCTCGATCCCCCCATCCCCAGCAGCAGAATGTGTTCAAAGCCGCGCGCCCGAACTTCCTTTGCGAACTTGTCTAACTGTGCATGCTGCGCTTTCTGTTCTTCCACGATGTCGAGCCAGCCCAGCCACTTCGATTCGTCATCGCCGGTCCACAGGCTCGCATCGCGGTCCCACAGTTTTTTTACCTTGCCCTTCGACTGCCAATCGGCAATCGTCGATTTCACACTGCTGGCAAGACTTTCTGGAAGGGAAGTCTTCAGTCGGCTCACTCGGTCTATCCTTTTTGGTTAGTGCTGCGCTCCACCGCGGCCAACAACTTTTCGAAAGCGTCGGCGAATTGTTTCACGCCATCTTCCGTCAGCTTGTCGGTAACTTCCTTCATCGAGATACCAGCTTTCGGCAGATCGTCCATCGTCTTTTGCGCGCTGGCCACGTCTTCGGTCAGGCTATTGCGCAACTTTCCATGATCGCGGAAAGCATCGATCGTCGCCGGAGGCATTGTGTTCACGGTGTCCGGTCCAATCAATTCCTCAACGTAAATTACATCCCGGTAATTCGGATTCTTCGTGCTCGTACTGGCCCACAACACGCGCTGGGTCTGCGCACCCTTCGCCGCCAGTTTTTCCCAGCGCGGCCCGCTAAAAATCTGCTGATACTTTTGATACGTCAGCTTCCCGTTTGCGATGGCAACTTTCCCCAGCAGGCTCTTATACAGCGCCTGCTGATTCGCATCGGACGTGCCCTTCAACTTGTCGTTTAACTTTCCGTCGATAAGGGTGTCAATCCGGCTGATGAAAAAGCTCGCCACACCGGCCATCTTCTTCAAATCCCCGCCGCGCGCCGCCAGCGCCTCCAATCCCGCAACGTAGGCCTCCGCAACCTTCACATAAACTTCCTGCGCAAACAGGAGAGTCACATTGATATTGATGCCCTCGCCGATCAGCTGCTGAATCGCCGGAAGCCCAGCGGCCGTCCCCGGCACCTTGATCATCACGTTCTCGCGCTGCACGGTCTTCCACAGCCGCCGCGCCTCATCAATTGTCTCTTGCGTCTTCATCGCCAGCAGCGGAGACACTTCCAGGCTCACATAACCATCGCGGTAGTTCGATCCTTGATAAACTCCCCGCAGCGCGTCCGCTGCATCCTGAATGTCTCGAATCGCGATCTGCTCAAACTTCGCTGTCGGGCTCAGCCCCTTCTGCGTCGCCAGTGAGTGCAGCACATCGTCATACAGCGAGCTATCCGCAATCGCCTTCTCGAAAATGCTCGGATTTGAGGTCATCCCCCGCAGTCCGTCATCGTCAATCATCGTCTTCAATTTTCCCGTGGTAAACAGATCGCGGCGGATGTAGTCCAGCCACATCGACTGCCCATACGACAAAAGGTCTTTCAGAGGATTTTTTGTTCCCTTCGACTGTTCCAGAACCCCAGTAGGCTGCATGATCCCTCCATACTCTCTTGGATGACATTCCCTCGTGAAGGGACGCACCCGAACTTATTGGACAAAAAACTACTTAGCCGCCATTACCGCGCGTGCCGCTTCAACCACCTTATCCACCGTGAATCCAAAATACTTCAACAAATCCTTCAATGGTGCCGATGCCCCAAACCGGTGCATCCCGATATTCTTCCCCTTGCTTCCCGTGTACCGCTCCCATCCAAATGTCGCCGCCATCTCCACAGAAACTCGCGCCGTCACATCCGGAGGCAGCACACTATCTTTATAGGCCTGCTCCTGGTTATCGAAAATCTCCCACGACGGCAGGCTTACGACGCGTACCTTCACACCCTCGGCCTTCAGCTTCTCGTAAGCCTCCACGCAAAGCGATACTTCGCTGCCGGTCGCAATGAGAATCACATCCAGCTTCCCCTGCGAATCCGCCAGCACATAGCCGCCCTTCGCCACGCCCGATGCCGCCGCATACTTCGTCCGATCCAGTGTTGGCAGATTCTGCCTCGTCAGCACCAGCGCCACCGGCGTGTGCTGCTGTTTCGCGATGATCTTCCAGCACTCCGTCACTTCATTCGCATCGCCTGGGCGCAGCACCAGCAAATTCGGCATCGCCCGCAATCCTGCCAGCTGTTCCACCGGCTCGTGCGTCGGCCCATCCTCGCCGACTCCAATCGAGTCATGCGTATAAATAAAGATCGCAGGCAATTGTCCCAGCGCCGCCAGCCGGATGCTCGCCTTCATGTAATCGCTGAAGTTGAAGAACGTCGCTCCAAACGCCCGGATCCCCGAGATCGTCATCCCGTTCACCGCTGCGCCCATCACGTGCTCGCGCACGCCAAAATGCAGATTCCGCCCACGATAATTGCAGGCAGAGAAATCGCCGTCCGCCTCTTCGAATTTCAAAGTCGTCTTGTTCGAAGTCGCCAGGTCCGCCGACCCGCCAATCATCCACGGAATATTCTTCGCCACGGCATTCAGCACTTTTCCGGAACTCTCGCGCGTAGCCACTCCCTTCGCATCCGCCGGAAACGTCGGCAAATCCTTGTCCCACCCGGAAGGCAAATCGTGATGCTGGATATTCTTTAGCTCCTCAGCCAGTTCCGGAAACTTCTGCGAGTACTCCTTGAATGTCTTCGACCATTTCGACCGCAGATCCGCCCCGCGTTTCCCCACTACTTCCCGGAAATGCTCATGCACCCCGTCCGGCACCAGGAACTTCGCATCTTCCGGCCAGCCATAAAACTTCTTTACCAGTTTGACTTCGTCTTCGCCCAGCGGTTCGCCATGCGCCGCGTTCGTGTCCTGCTTATGCGGGGACCCATATCCGATATGGCTATCCACAATAATCAGCGTCGGACGGTCGGTCTCCTTCTTAAACACCTCGTACGCCCGCGAGATCATCTCCAGATCATTCGCATCGCTGACCCGCGTCACGTTCCATCCATACCCGACAAATCGCGTCGCCACATCTTCGCTGAACGACCAGCTCGCCGGCCCATCCAGCGTGATCGAATTGTGGTCATACATCCAGCAAAGATTCGACAGCTTCAAATGTCCCGCCAGCGACGCCGCCTCCCCGCCAATTCCTTCCATCAAGTCGCCGTCCGAGCACATCGCGTACACATTCCAGTCGAATATCTCGTAGCCCGGCCGGTTATACGTCGCCGCCAGCCACCGGCTCGCCATCGCCATTCCCAGGCTATTGCCGACGCCTTGCCCCAGCGGCCCGGTCGTCGTCTCCACTCCCGATGTAATGTGCGATTCCGGATGCCCCGGCGTCCGGCTCCCCAACTGCCGGAAATGCTTGATCTGATCCATCGTCACGGCCAGTTCATCTGTGACGTGCCCCTTTTCATCAACCTGCCGCACTTCCGCCAGGTACAACAGCGCATAAAGCAGCATCGACGCGTGCCCATTCGACAGCACAAACCGGTCGCGGTTCAGCCATGTCGGATCCACAGGGTCGTAACGCAAATATTTTTCCCAGAGCGCGTACGCCACCGGCGCCAGCCCCATCGGCGCCCCGGGATGCCCCGAGTTTGCCTGCTGCACCGCATCGATTGCCAGTGTTCGGATCGTATTAATGCAGAGCGTATCCAACTGCTGTCCTGTGGCTAAAACCTGCTCGCTGACCGCCATGCGACTCCATTCCTCCAGTCGGCAAAAATTATGCGCCTAACCGGCCCTCTCCGTTTAGAGTTCGATATTAGTGAAAGGGTGCAATATCGAAAAAGTGTATCAATTTCCGCGACGCAGTGGATTGCGCAGAGATGAAAACGAAATCTGGATACGCCGTGGAAGATCGGCCCTCTGAGGCCGTGTCCGATCCAGTAAGAATCGGGGCTCTGGGCCCAGAAGTCCTATACAACAAGCATCAGTTTTCCTCGTTCCGATATACACTCCTTTGTTCGGCAATTTCTGATCCCCAGGGAGCAACTCTCATGCCCGCATCGCGCGAATCGCACCAAGGCCTTCATTCCCGTCGCGGCTTTTTTAAATGGGCCTCTTCTTTGGCCGCAGCCCTCGGCGCGGCGCCTCTGGTTTCGTCCGCCAAAGCTCTAGCAGTCCCGGCCGTTGCCTCCGAGGGTGAGGACTACTATGCAAAGCTTGGAGTTCCGACGATCATCAACGCGGCCGGGACCTATACCACCCTTACCGCAGCTTGCATGCCGCCTGAGGTCCTGGCGGCCGTTCAGAAGTCTGCTCTCCACCCGGTGCGATTGCATGAATTGCAGCAAAAAGCGGGGGAGTACATCGCGCGCCGGCTCAAATGCGAGGGAGCGGTTGTGACTTCTGGAGCCTGCGGAGCCATCAGCCTCGCGACCGCCGCCTGCCTGCAGCATGCCAACAACATCAAAGTTACTGACATGCCGCAAGCGATTGACGGTATGAAGAACCAGGTCATCGTGCAGAAGGCTCACCGGTATGAGTATGACCGAGCCATTTATCTCTCTGGTGCTCGCGTGACCGAGGTGGTCACCCTCGACGACTACAAACGCGCGTGCGACGCGGGCAATGCCGTCATGACAAACTTCTTCAACGCGGCTGAAGATGAGGACGGGATCGCTGGCACGGCACAAATTGGCCGTGAAGAATGGCTACGCGTTGCGCACGACCACGATATCCCATGCCACCTGGATGCCGCAGCCGACATGCCCCCTATCTCGAATCTCTGGAAATATACCGGCATGGGGTTCGACCTGGTGGCTTTTTCAGG
>JASLEQ010000120.1 GCA_030151135.1 Candidatus Sulfotelmatobacter sp.
GGCCCAATTCTGGAAATCGCCTTCGGCAGGGCACGGACCTGCGCGAGACGCGGTATTACTGTGATCGGCAAACAGGCAGAGACCCGATCCTTGACCTTGTTCGGTGCGCGGAACTAATTTCTTCTGCAGAAATAAGAACCAGCCATACGTTCTGCGTTGGGTTGTCGATTAAAGAAACCTTCAATCGACGGTGAGCATCTGTAGAGTCTCGCTTCTTGAGCACTTCGTACGCGCGTACGAGATACAGCACGGTAAGAACGGATGACTCCACAAAATTCTCAGGATCGATCGGCAACGGGTGGAGTGAATCCGTGGCTGGTGGCAGCTGCGGTGATGCTGGCGACGTTCATGGAGGTGCTGGACACTTCCATTGCGGCGGTCGCGCTGCCGTACATTGCCGGAAGCCTGTCGGCGACGAACGATGAAGCCACGTGGGTGCTGACCAGTTACCTGGTGGCGAACGCGATTGTGTTGCCGGCGAGCACATGGTTCTCGCTGCGATTCGGCCGCAAGAGATTTCTGATCGCCTGCATCGTGATTTTCACGGTGTCGTCTTTTGCGTGCGGCGCCGCGACGAGTCTGGGAATCATCCTGATTGCGCGAGCGATCCAGGGAGCAGGTGGCGGTGCGTTGCAGCCGCTTTCGCAGGCGATTCTGCTGGAAAGCTTTCCTCCTGAAAAACGCGGAAGCGCGATGGCGGTGTTCGCGCTGGGAGTGGTAGTGGCTCCGGTGCTGGGGCCGACATTGGGCGGCTGGCTGACGGACGCGTACTCGTGGCGGTGGGCGTTTTACATCAACATTCCTGTCGGTATATTCGCGGTGTACATGATCTCCAGGTACGTGCAGGATCCGGATTACATCAAACAGGCAAAGCCCGGCAGACTGGATGGCGTGGGGCTTGGACTGTTGGCGGTGTGGCTGGGATGCCTGCAGATCATTCTCGACAAGGGACAGGAAGACGACTGGTTCGGAGCGACGTGGATCCGGTGGACGTTCCTGGTGCTGGTGGTTGGGTTCGTGCTGTTCCTGATTCGCGAGTTCCGGCACAAGCAGCCCCTGGTCGATTTGCGGGTGTTTCGGCACCGGAATTTTGCGTTGGGGTGTGTGCTGATTGGATTGTTTGGCGCGGCGATCTACGGGCTGGTGACGCTGCTGCCGCTGTTTTATCAGGAACTGATGGGGTATACAGCACTGGCTGCAGGGTGGGCCGTGAGCCCGCGCGGGGTGGGAGCGATCCTGGCGATGCCGATCATTGGATATCTGACGGCGAAGATCGACAACCGCTGGCTGATCATGTTCGGATTCGTGATGTTTGGTATCTCGGCGTTGTGGTTTGGCGAAGTGAACCTGGCGATCGGACAATGGACATTTTTGTGGGCGATCGTGATCAGCGGGTTCGGATCGGGATGCGTGTTCGTTCCGCTATCGACGACAGCGATGGCGTTTTTGAGGAATGAAGAAATTGGGAATGCAAGCGGACTTTATAACCTGCTGCGGAATATTGGCGGGAGCATCGGGATTTCAGTGGTGAATACGATTGTGGCGCGCCATGAGCAACTCCATCACAACGAGATGGTCGGGAATTTGAATGGAGCGAGAGTTACAGTCCGGGGCACGGTGGAAGGCTTGCAGGCGTATCTTTCGACGCAGGGGGCCTCCGCAACTGACGCATTGCACCGGGCCTACGGGTTGCTGGGGCAGAATCTGAATGCGCAGGCGCGGCTGTGGTCGTATGTGGATGACTTCCGGTATATGGCGCTGGTGTGCTTTGGATGTATTCCGATTGTGTTCGCGCTGAAGAAGTCGGTAGGAAGAAAAGGCGCATTGCGGGCCGGGCACTGACGGGTCATGTCTGTAATGCCAATCAATGAATCGTAGGCTCCTCGCAGGCTAAAGCCGTTTCTTTCTGGACTTCTTTCCTGAGCCACCCAGCGCCGCATTGGCGCGAATCTTCTTTAGGCTGATAGAGAATTCCCTCGCAAATTTCGCGGCAGGTTTCTACTTGACATATTCCTATATAGGAATATATTAGAAACATGGCACGAGCTGCTACAACGTCTGACGCTTTCAACGCTGTGGCGGAGCCGCGGCGGCGGGAGATTCTGGAATATCTGGCGCAGGTCGAGCTTGCGGTGGGCGATCTGGTCGCCAAGATGAGGCTTGAGCAGCCATCCGTGTCAAAGCATCTGAAGGTTCTGCGGGACGTAGGGCTGGTGAGAGTGCGGCGGAATGGACGGCACATGCTGTATCGCACGAATGCGGAAGCGATCCGGCCGCTGTACGAGTGGACAAAGACATTTGAGCGGTTGTGGGCGCATCAGTTAATGCGGATCAAAGAGAGGGCCGAGGCGAAGGAGAAGGAATCTTCCCACCGGGGCTAAAGCGCCCTCTTTCACCGTGAGTGAAACAGTGGAATGAAGTAGCGAGTTCAATCCGTGCGAGATTGTTCGCTCGGCCCGAAAACGGCTCCGCGCAGGATGACGCCCGCAGTTGCAATTGGAAATTCTTAGCAGGAGGAAAAGCATGAGCAGCATTTCATCGATGATGGGAATTGAGAGTTTGACTTTGGAAGTAAAGCAGGAGATTCGCGTGCGGGCGAGTCTTGAGAACACGTTTGCGGCGCTGCTGGAGCAGATTGGTCCGGAAAATGAGTCACCGCAGGGCAAGATGCCGATGAAGCTTGAGGCGTGGCCGGGTGGGAGATGGTTCCGCGACCTGGGCGAGGGGAATGGGCATTTGTGGGGGCATGTGCAGGCGATCAAGCGTCCGACGTTGCTGGAGATCTGCGGGCCATTGTTTTTCTCTTACGCGGTCGTTTCGAACTTGCAATATCGGCTGACTGAAGAAGGCGGCGAAACGGTGATCAACTTCCATCACAAGGCATTCGGAGTGATCCAGGAAGAGCACCGGCGGGGATTAACAGCAGGCTGGGGCCATATGAATCAGTTGATCAAGGGGCGTGCCGAGCGCGGGCGATGACCAAGCCGGGGTGCCGGACTCCATCCGGCGGCGGCTGTTTCCCCATTCGAATGGTGGAGGAGGAAGTATGTGTCCAGGATGTGCGGCGATGGCATTGATCGTAGCGGGCGGCGTGGTGTCGACTGGAGGATTGACCGCCCTAACATTGAAAGTTCTCCGCAAAAATAAAACTGCAAAGATCGAGTCAAGAGATAAGGAGTGAAGTGATGACGACAATATTGGAAAAACCAGGGACGAAGGTGGTCAGCCGGGAGGAGTGGCTGGCGGCGCGGAAGGCATTTCTAGCAAAAGAAAAAGAATTTACGCGGCTGCGCGATGAGCTGAGCCAGCAACGGCGTGAGATGCCGTGGGAAAAAGTCGAGAAGAAGTATGTGTTTGAGGGCGTCAACGGGAAGGCGACGTTGGGGGACTTGTTCGATGGTCGCACTCAACTGCTGGTCTATCACTTCATGTTCGGGCCGGGGTGGGAACAGGGATGTCCCAGTTGTTCGTTCCTGGCGGATTCATTCGATGGGATCACGATCCATCTGGCGCAACGGGACGCTTCGTTTGTCGCGATCTCGCGCGCGACGTTACCGGAGATCGAGGCTTTCAAGAAGCGCATGGGATGGAAGTTCAAGTGGTTTTCTTCGAATGGCAATGAATTCAATTACGACTACAAGGTCTCGTTCTCCAAGGAAGAGATCGCCAGCGGGAAGGCAGTGTACAACTACGGGACGATCCCTTTTCCGTCGGAGGAAGCGCCGGGCGCGAGCGCGTTTATCAGAAAAGGTGGAGAGATCTTCCACACGTATTCGACGTATTCGCGAGGGCTGGATATTCTGCTGCCGATGTACAACTGGATCGATATGACAGCAAAGGGACGCGATGAGGCGGGGATGAAACCGCATGCGATGGCTTGGGTGCGGCATCATGACCGGTATGGCGACGGGAAGATGGTGGAGATCGGGAACCTAAGCGCGCGGTGAGATTAGGAGGATGATGCAGAAGAGCAGAGTCCTCGGGCACGAATC
>JASLEQ010000306.1 GCA_030151135.1 Candidatus Sulfotelmatobacter sp.
GCTAACACCTGTACCGAGGGTTCGAATCCCTCCCTCTCCGCCAGATTTCTTCATTCATAATCACTGACCCCCTCGTCTCTGATCACATCCTCCGATCCAGCAACATCTATCGAGGGCTCTGCTGTCCCGCAGGTGTCCCCGAAGATCTGCGAAGCCCGGGTCGCATTTTGCGTGATCCGATCGTCAAGGACCTTCGTCTCGGTGCGCAGCGGTGTGTCCCAATGCTCAAAGAAAGCGGTTGAGGTCCGTCGGGAAAATGGGTATGGCAGTTTTCACCAGCGTTCCTGATTTTTCAACCGAGCAATAAACACTCTATCTCGCATTTGCTTGCGGCGTGTCTGCCAGAGCTAATGTAGGTACAATTGCGGTCGCATCGCGGCGATCTTTCGCACAAAACCCGGTACCCGACAGACGTCGGTCGGTGCTGCCGCAGAGTGGACCGCTGTTCTTGCTCGTTTGAACAGCGAACTGTTTTGTATTCGAGACGAGGTTAATATAACTTTGTTTCGAATCCGAAAGAGTGCTCAGAAATGAGGGATCTTCATAGTCTCGCTGGTCGCGGCCCTTATCAGGCGGTTACGCAATTCGTCAATCGCAGGATTCGTGACCGGCTTGCGATCCGTGCTGATGACGTCGTCGTGGACATAGGCTGTGGAGACGGATTCCTGTTGAGGCAGGTGGTTGAGGCTGGGGTAAAGGTCGCCGTTGGCTTGAACGCCAGCGAGGTCGAATGCAAGCCCCTGCGTGCTCTGGGACTCGACGTGAGGCTGGGACGGGCCGACTCCGTGCCGTTGCGCGATCAATTCGCCTCGGTTGTCATCTGCAACTGTGTTCTTCTATTAGTCCCTGAGAGGCAGATGGGCCGGTGCCTGTCCGAGATCGCGCGAATTTGTCAGCCTAACGCACGGGTTTTGCTAGGGGAAATTCCTGCCGCACAAGAACCCCCAAATACTCCCAGGCATGAGACCGTCCCGGAAATGCTGTGGTGGTTACTTCGTAAACGCGGTCCAAGGAGCTTCTTGGGAATGTGTCGGCGTTTGCTCACCGGGACTCAGCGCGGGCCGATTCTGGTCAACCCTTTGGCGGCTGTTTACTGGGCCTCGCCGGATACGTTTATCCGAATGGCGCAACAAGCGGGCTTGAGATGCGAGGATCACTGGCCTCATCAAACCCTGGACCTGGATCTCAAACCATGTCCGCATCCCACCCGCCATGACTACTTGTTCAGACGAGAACCGGTCTAGCAGTCGATCCCCGTACTGAGCGCAGGACCCGTTTAGGGGTTCTGCTGGGACGAGGAGTTACACGCGACGCGAAGAGGTTTGCCCCAGGCTTGATCTCCACGGCCCGGTGGGTCTCTCTCTTATGGGGAAGAGAATGACTATGTCTTCCTTTATGAAGTGAGAAATCTCGTCGAAGTCCACAACAGAGTGGCCGATGTTAATTCTTACCTCAGCATCGTCGATTTCCGGATAGCCCTTATGCAGCTCATCGACCATGCGTCGCAGTTCTTTGAATTTCATTTTTCATTCCTCCTTCAACCTCAACATACCTTCCGATCACGTTTGGTCTGCCCGGCGTGCTGTCGGGGTTCGGGCTCGGCGACGATTTGGCAGACTCGCCTCCGAGGCAGGATACGCGCTGGCTTGTAGGTGTGCAAGGAAGGCCTTGATTGTTGCGAGAGGAACGGTTCTTGGAGTGAGGGAATCTACGTGGGAACGTTCCAACTCGCTAAACCGTTGTACGGGCTAACACGTGTGCCGGGGGCTCGAATCTCCTCGGTTTGGTTTCTAACAGGTTATTCGGAAAAACAGCTTCCGATCGAGCATTCTGAAAGCGCCCCGAAAGGACTCACAGCATTAATCGATACGCCTCCTCCTCAGCGTCCCCTGCAAAGCTTGCAGCGGCGTGGATTATCCAGCTGATGCGTAGCGCGCGAGTCTACCGGTACGGGCGGATCGTGCAGGGATGGAATTGCGAATCGCAGCGATTCTAACTAGTGCCTATCCGGGAAGGCGCTCCGAGCCGACCCACAGTTGCGCGAGATCTTTGAGATTGTCTTTGTATGTACGCGTCACCAGGTATTCCTTTCCACCCTTGGCGCGCAGCCTGTACTCTCCCGTCGAGAGAGGTTGAATTTCCTGCACCGCCGAAATGTTGACGACGACGGAGCGGTGGATGCGAATGAAGCCGTAAGGCCTAAGTTTCTGCGCCATCGACGAAAGCGATTCGCGTAACAAATACGGGTTAGGCCGTAACCACACGTAATTCCCTTCGGCCTCGACCGCCACGATCCCGGCTAAATCCAGGAACAGGATCCTGCCTTTTGCCTTGAACGCGATTCGTGGCGCCTGTCTTTTTGCGATAGCCTCCAGCTGTCGCAAGACTCGGACCAGGTTGGCAGCGTCCACTCGAGTCACCGGAGGCAGCGATGAATCAGCAGGTTTATAGAAGCCGGTTTCTCCCGCTGATTCGAAGATGTAATTGCGCCTTTTCAAAAAGCCCGCCGCATCCCCGCGCACTACGCTCGCCGGGAGTTCCGTTTGAGCCGCCGGTTGTGCAAACATCTCTCGGCCCTTCCGATCGGGAATTCCGCGGGAGCTCATGACAAGACCTTCTGCGTTGATAATTCTTTTCGATCCGTCCGATCGGATTCAGCCGGGACTACGTTACACGGTGAGCAAGACGCCCTACATCACCGGAGCGGCCGTGCCGTCCGACCAGGTGCCCACCGGAATCACGAACACGTCGATGGGTTGAACGCCCTTGAATTGTGGATTCAGCATCACCGGCGATTTTGGTAGATCGGCACCCCAATCCTTGCCGTCGAGTGCAGGGGCATAGAACATCAAGTGCGCAAGATTGTGATCGCCGCGATCGGTAAGAAAAGCCGCCTTCGACATCATGTAGCTCATCGCGCCGGGTTCCAGTGCCGGCAACTCTCCTTTCTCAAATGCTGACTTGTTGCCCTCGATGATTTCAGCTTCAGTTCGCCCCGCTAACGCCATCTCCGTTCTCCTGTAAGTGACCGGCAACACCGAACGCGCCGCGGGCGGATTGAAACAAATTGGGCCTCGTATTTTAGGATTCCAAAACTCCGGAGCATCCGCGGGTGACATCCACCCTCGTTCCACCACGCACACAAAACCATTTTTTCCGTCGACGGCGGTTTCATATCCATGGCGTCCAAGGACAAGAATCTTGGCGTCGTGGGAAATGGATTCGGGCGCGGCACTGCGAGCTAAAGCAATCTCGGCATCCCGGTCGGTCATCAGGTATTGATCAACAGACGCCATATTGGGATATGACGATTTTGAGGTCTGGGCTTGGGTTATTCCTGTCAGCCCCAGGGTGAGGATGAGAGAAATTAGCGCTTCAAAGGTTCTTCCCTTCATGAGTTGCTCCTGCGTCAGAATCACAGCCTTCGCTTGACAACATGCTTTTTCGACACGGAATGGCGCCGGCTATTGCGCGCTTGACGGGGTGCGCGAAGAGACTTCAACCATCCCACGATATTTCTGATGCCCACATTCCACACTTCCGCGTCCTGAGCGTTCTTTGCCAGCAAGGTGTAGCCCTCGTACATCGCAATCAGAAAGCCGGCAGTCTCTTCTGCGGACAGGTCGCGGCGAACCATGCCCTGCGCTTGTCCTCTTCGCAGAGCCATCGCAATGCCGTCTTGCCACTCGCGAAAAATGTTCTCCAGCTGTTTGCGGAATTGTTCGTCCAGGGGAGACATTTCTTGCGCAAGGTTGACCAGAGGACAACCGCCATTTACATCTTGCGGCCGAACCGATGTGGCCTCGACAATCGTGATCAGACTATCGA
>JASLEQ010000133.1 GCA_030151135.1 Candidatus Sulfotelmatobacter sp.
TGCCGCGTAGTACCTTGGTCACGTATTTTCGCTCCCCCACCGTTGCTAGAATGCGCCTGAATGCTTCGGCCTGTCACCTCAATCTTTCTTTTCGTGGCGCTCGGCGTGAGCGGTGCCCTCGCCGATACCATCCATCTCAAGAACGGCCGCACCATCCTCGCTGATCAGGTCCGGGAAAGCGGGAGTCGGTACGAGTACGAAATTGGCGAGGATACCTACGCTATTCCCAAATCTTCCGTGGACCATATCGAAGCCGGCGGCGTTCCCGTGCACTCCACTGGAGCGTCTGCCAAAGCTGACCTTCCCACCTTTGTTCCCGCTGATAGCCTCGCCAATGAAGGCGATCTTGTCGGGAAAATCGTCAAAGATGGCAAAGTAAACCCCGACGCTCTCGCTTCTCTCGAAAGCAAAGGAAACGCCGAGCTGAGTGCGACCGCGGACTTCATCGCCGGAAAATCAGAATTCGATCATGGCAACATCAATCAGGCGCGCCAGTATTTTGACAGCGCCCTGCGTTTCCAACCCGACAACGCGACCATCCTGATTTACTACGCCGCTGCATTGGTACGTACTGGCAATGCATCGCAGGCGCTTCCTTATGCGCAACGCGCCGTCCGTGTTGCACCCGACGATCCGGACGCCTACACCATGTTGGGTTACGCCCAGTTCGCCTCAGATCGCACCCAAGACGCCATCACTTCCTGGAAACATTCCCTTGCCCTCCGCCCCGACCCCGCCGTGCAGCAATATCTTGCCAAGGCACAGCGCGAACAAAACGTGGAGTCCGAATTCTCTCAAGGCGAGAGTTCGCACTTCACTCTTCACTTTGAAGGCAAGCAAACTTCCGAATCATTTCGCGCCCAGATCCTTCAGACTCTGGAATCCGATTATGACGATCTCGTTCGCGACCTCGGAACTCCTCCCCGCGACAACATCCTCGTGACCCTCTACACCGAGCAAGCCTTCTTCGATGTGACCCACGCTCCAAGTTGGTCCGGAGCCATGAACGATGGTAAACTCCGCATCCCCGTCAGCGGACTTAACAACGTCACTTCCGACCTCGCCCATGTTCTAAAACACGAACTGGCCCACTCCTTCATCACTCAGCTTTCGTCCGGACGCTGTCCCCCATGGCTCCACGAAGGTATCGCCCAATATCTTGAACCGAAAAGTCTCGGTAGCAACGGGCGCCAGATCGCAGTCCTTTTCAAAGCGCAACAGAATATTCCACTCAACGCTTTGGAAGGCAGCTTCCTCCAATTCTCCGGACCGCAAGCCCATCTCGCATATGCCGAATCGCTCGCCGCCGTCGATTACATAGTCGACTCCTACGGCATCAGCGACGTTCAAAGCATCCTTCAGCGTCTGAGTCAGGGCAATTCCACCGAAGCCGCCCTTCGTGCGACCATCCACTCCGACTACGGCCAACTCGAATCGGACCTAACAAAATACCTGTCCGACAAATACGGCGACTAGACCCACCTAGAATCCAACTACGACTGTGATGCCCCAACTTACCTGTCACGCCGTATCCGTTCCAACGAGCGAAACGACCGTGAATCTGCCTCTTTCAGCAGCTCCGACCTCAACGATTTGCTAGATGCCAACTCCCATGCTACTTTTCCCTCGAGGTCTTGGCGTGCTGTCGCGTTTCCGTAGTTCCCATCCCGCTCCCGTCGTGGTCGAGCCCGTTCCCACGGTCTTTCCCAGGATCGACGGGGCCGATGTCGCCGCCGTCTTCAGCGGCAGGCGCATCGCGGGAGATTTCTACGACTCCATTCGCACCAGTTCCGAGCGCGTCCTCATCGGCCTTTTGGACGTCGCCGGCACGCGAGAAGATAATCGCCATATTCTGGTTCGCGCCCAGGAAATCTTCCGCAATTCTGGCCTGGAGCTCTTCTCGAAGTCCGATCTCAACGAATCCGAGGCCATGACTGAACTCTGTCTTCGCCTCAATCGCGGACTTATCGATGTATGCTGTGGCGTCCACTCCTGTCCCGCCTTCATCGCCTGCTATCACGAGAAATTCGGCACCATTTGCTACACCAATGCCGGACATACCTCCGGCCTCGTGCGGGATCAATCCGGGATCTCTGAACTCCGCGCCACTGGACTCCCTCTTGGTCTTTTTTCCCATGCCACGTCCGAGGCGCCAATCGTAGGCCTTGAAAAGGGCGCATCGCTCCTCCTGGTGTCCCGCGGCCTTGTCGAATGCGAGGGACACTCGAACGGTTCCCGCGAGGATTTTGGGATCGACCGTATCAAGCAGATCCTGCAAGCCTCCCCGGCCAGTGATGCCCGCGCCCTATGCACTTCGCTCGTGGGCTCCGCCGCCGAATTCGGCGCGAAAATTGCCGCCTGCGATGACCGGACCGCCCTCGCTCTTATCCGAACTTCCTAGACCGGCCAACTTGGCCCCCCCTTAGGCGCGTCATACATAAACAGACCAGTCCAGCCGTACGAAACGAAAGAAGTACGCCGCGGCTCAACAACCCGTGTCATGAGGTAGTAAAATGATCATTCGGCCCCAGCCTACCGTCCGCAAGCTCAGGCAGCGTGGCGGCCCGAGCATCCCTATGAAAAAGCTTGTCCTCACCCTCACCGCACTTGCTTTCGTTCCCACGCTCGTCACGGCACAGACAACCGTTGAAGAGATCATCGCGCGCGTGAACAACCAGATCATTACCAAGTCGGAGTACGCCCGCAGCAAAGACCAGCTTCGCGACGAGGTGCGCCAGCAGGCTCCCAACGATGCCGACAAAATTTATGCGGAGAAGGAAAAAGACGTTCTGCGCGATCTCATCGATCAGCAGCTTCTCCTGGATAAAGGTAAGGACCTCGGCTTCACCGGCGACACTGAGCTGATCAAGCAGCTCGACCAGATGCGCAAGGAAATGAAGCTCGACTCCATGGAAGCCCTTGAGAAAGCCGCCGAACAGCAAGGCGTGTCCTGGGAAGATTTCAAACAGCAACAGAAAAATCAGATCATCACCCGCAAGGTAATTGGCGAGGAAGTCGGCGGCCATCTCTCGATCTCTAGCGAAGATGCCCAGCAGTTTTACGAGCAGCACAAGCAGGAGATGGAAGGCCCGGAATACATTCGCCTCAGCGAAATCCTTGTAGCACCTAAGCCCACCACTCCTGCTATCGCCCCTGCTCCCGACGCGAATGCTCCGCCATCCGAGTCGGCTGCCAAAACCGCTTCAGATCCGGCAAAGCAAGAGGTCGACGAAGCCTCCCTCAAAGCCGCCGAGGCCAAGGCCAACGATTTGCTAAAACAGATTCGCAATGGCGCCAGTTTCGACGAAATCGCCAAGAAATATTCTGACGGGCCATCCGCGCAAGACGGCGGCGCGCTCGGCATCTTCAAGCGTGGCCAGCTTGCAAAAGAGCTCGAAGACAAGACGTTCGCCATGAAGGCAGGAGATGTCACCGACGTCATTCGTACCAAGCAGGGTTATGTGATCTTGAAGGTGAACGATCACCAGCAAGCCGGCATCCCGCCGTTTAAAGACGCGTTGCCGAAAATCCAGGACGCCCTCTACATGGAAAAGCTGCAGCCCGCTCTCCGCGCTTATCTCACAAAGCTTCGGGAAGAGGCTTACATCAAAGTCGCGCAGGGTTACGTCGATACTGGCCATAGCGCCAACCAGACCGAGCCCATCGAAACCGTTGCCGCTAAAGAAAGCGACGCCAAGAAGCTCTCGAAGAAGAAACACAGGAAGCTCGGCTTCCTATAGCCGAACGCCCGTTCGCGAAACGCTTCAACCACACGAGGGAGGGGCCTCGGTTCAGCACCATGCCAAATCCCTGCCGTGCCGAGGCCTTAGCCCTACTGACCTTTCTTTCCGTCCGAAAGTTCCGGAAGTCTCGCTCCCTTGCTTTATACTCAGACTTCTCATGAAGGACTTCTTCATCTGCGACTGTCTGCGCCACGAAAACAAGGTCATCACCTCGACATTCGTCGTAGTCGCAAAACAGATCAAGCCTAAAAAAACAGGCGAGCCTTACATCGCCCTGACTCTCGGCGATCGCAGCGGACAACTCGAAGCCAAAATGTGGGACAACGTCGAGGAAGTCCTCGAAGCCTTCGAGCAGGATGACTTCATCAAGGTCAAAGGCTTGGTCAACAAGTACAAGCAACGCTTTCAGCTCACCATTCATAAGCTACGCAAGCTTGGGGATTCTGAAATCGAATTCGACGACTACCTCCCAAAGACCACAAAGAATATTGACGAACTCTGGCAGACCCTCGCCGGATTTATTGACGGGTTTCAAAACCCGCATCTCAAATCTCTCGTCCAGGCCTTCATGTCCGACCCGGTAATCTCCGCCGCCTACCGCAACGCCCCGGCGGCCAAAACTCTGCACCACGCCTATATCGGGGGCCTGCTCGATCACGTCGTCTCCCTGTTCCGCTCTTGTGATCTCATCTGCCGTAACTATCCGCAGATCAATCGCGATCTTCTACTCACCGGAGCGTTCTTCCACGATATCGGTAAGATCCACGAGCTCACTTACAACCGTTCTTTTTCCTACACCACAAAAGGTCAGCTTCTCGGCCACATGATCATTGAGTTGGAAATGCTGCAAGCGAAGCTCGCTGACTTGCCGGACTTTCCCCACGAGCTCAAAATTCTCATCGAGCACCTCATCATCAGCCATCACGGCGAATACGAATTCGGATCCCCTAAACTTCCCATGTTCCCGGAGGCCCTCATGCTCCACTACATGGACGACCTCGATTCGAAGATGGAAGCCATGCGCGCTCACTTCGAGCGCGAAGCCAGCCTCGAGGGCCCCTGGACCAGCTACAACCCTTCCCTGGGTCGCCCGCTTCTGAACACAGAGAAGTTCATCAATCCCAGAAAATCGCCCAGCCCCGAAGAGGAAAGCGTCTCCGAACCCGAGAGCGATCACCACGAATCCCGTGCGGAATCCGTAGAACAAGCCCCTTTGCCCGGATTAGCTTCGAAGTAATATCCCGAAACAGCACCCACCAAAGGCCGCCCAATCCAGCGAGCCTCTTAGTACGCGGCAGGGCGTGGCTGTGACTTGGCCCTCTCGGCGTAACTGGCGCCCTGCACCCCTACTCCATCGTTTTCGGTCCATGCACTTTCGGTTACCCCCGGTGGCTGCCAGCCGTTGTGCCCCTTGTCCGGTTCCGGTACCATACCCTCACCGCAAAAATTCAGGAGGTTCTTATGCGCTCGCGTGTAGCCTTGCTGTCGCTGTGCGTTTATCTCGCCCTTGCCGTGGGCTGTAATAAACCCCCGGCTGACAACTCCGCTGCCAATCCTCCCGCCGCACCGGCGGACGATCAGTCATCGGCGAATAGCGGACAAGCACCCTCCAAAGAAGGCCGCGAAGGTGGAGCGCGCGAGCATCGCGAGGCCGAACGCAAGGAAGCCCGGCACGAAGCCATCGTCGTTCCCGCAGGCACCGCGATCAACGTCAGCTTGGGTTCAACTCTCGGCTCCAAAGCTAGTAAACCCGGAGACAATTTCACGGGAAGCCTCTCCCAACCTGTGACCGTCGCCGGAGCAGTCGCGATTCCTCGCGGGGCGAACGTCAGCGGCACCGTCACCGACGCCAAGCCGCTGGGTCGCTTCGCAGGCGGCGCTTCGCTTCAAATCCGCCTTGATTCCATCGAGATTAAAGGCGTGAACTTGCCGGTGCAGGCGAGCACAAAGAGTTTTACAGAAAAGGGCAAGGGCAAACGCACTGCAGTGCTCGCAGGTGGCGGCGCAGCCTTGGGCGGAATCGTCGGCGCACTCGCCGGAGGAGGCAAGGGTGCCGCAATCGGCGCCGCCGCAGGTGCGGGCGCGGGTACAGGCGGATCAGCTTTCACCGGAAACAAGGATGTTGTTCTGCCAGCCGAGTCTGACGTAACCTTCGAACTCTCTCAGCCGCTCGAAATCAAATAGTAATTCTGGAACCCAACTCAAAATCCCCACGCTTCGCCGACTCTGGCGAAAGTGGGGATTCGGTTTTGATTTCCCAATCTTTGCAATAATCAGCCCATGCTTGACTTCTCCCGTTTCGAAGTCCTCACATTCGATTGCTACGGCACCCTTATCGATTGGGAATCGGGAATCCTCGGCGCACTACACCGGCTCCTCTCTGCTCACTCCAGGCAGCTCGACGACAGCACTATTCTGCAGTTGTACGGGGATTTCGAGCAGCGCTCCGAATCTGGACCTTATCTCCCCTATCGCGAGGTGCTCTCTTCTGTTGTTCGTCAGTTCGGGGATGAGCTCGGATTCTTGCCTACGCCGGAGGAATCAACTGCGCTTCCTGACTCCTTGGCAGCCTGGCCGCCATGGCCTGATACTGTCGCCGCGCTTCGTCAACTTAAAAAGCGTTTTCGGCTGGCGATCGTTTCCAACATCGACGACGATCTCTTCGCGCCCACTCGTCCGAAGCTTGAGGTCGACTTCGATGAGGTGATCACCGCACAACAGGCCCAGGCCTACAAGCCCTCTTTGCGATTATTCGAACTCGCTCTCAGCCGCATCAATGCTCCAGCCCATCGCGTTTTGCACGTCGGTCAGAGCCTCTATCACGACGTGATCCCCGCGCAGTCGCTCGGATTGGCAACGGTGTGGGTCAACCGCCCCTCTGCCAGACCTGGCGTCGGCGCAGTCAAAGTGGCCCGTGCCACTCCCGACCTCACGGTCACGAGCCTCGCCGAATTCGCGGGAATAGCGCTGAAAGACTGATTCTTGAAGGAATGGTCGTGATAACTATCGACCGCGGCGACATCTGTCGAAGAACGGCAGTGGGCGCAGCCAGTGAAAGGGGCGTGTATCCCCCCCCATCTAGAAGTTAACTGGTACCTTCACCATCTTTTTCTGTATCGCCCACATCACCAGTTCTGCCTTGTTGTGAATGCCCAGCTTGCGCATCAGATTGAATTTGTGCGCGTCAACTGTCTTGATGCTAAGTCCTAACACTGCCGCCACCGAACGTACGGTTCTGCCCTCCGCCAGCAACTTCAGCACTTCACGCTCGCGTGCCGTCAGGATTCGATTCCGCGGAATAAACTCTCTTACCGCGCTCCTGCCCTCGGTTTGCACCGGATCTGAGTCGCGCCCTGCCGCCGTCCTTACCATGCGGACTAACTCGTCGGCCGACGTCTCCCGGACTGCGCAGTATGCAGGTTCAGTCCCCTCGGAAGTCTCTTTCTCCTGTGACGATAAAAACACGACTTTACACTCCGGAGATTCCCGCAGGATCCTTCGCTCGGCTTGCTCAGCCGAGTCCTCAAATAAGTGCCAGCCTACGATTGCGACCTCCGGCCGGTGTTCGACGATATGTCGCAATCCCTCTGCCGCATTTCCCGTCTCCGAAACAACGGAAATATCGGACTCATCCTCCAGCAAGCGTCGCAACCCTTGCCGCAGCCATACCATGTCATGTACCAGGGCGCACCGGATCGCCCGGTCTTCACTCATCTGTGCGTGGGGGCACACAGGAACTCCTTTTGGGGCCAGAGAAAATTGCGAACGGCGCGAGACGTAGCTTGAACCGCGAGGAACTTGTCCAGCTATTGTATCCCCGCCACGCCATCCGGTTGTTGGGAAAATTCACGGAACCGGGGAAATCATTTTGGTTCCACTTGTCGGCAGCTCCTTACAGCCCCTTCCATAGAAGCTCCACC
>JASLEQ010000161.1 GCA_030151135.1 Candidatus Sulfotelmatobacter sp.
CGCGCCCGATGGAAAAGAAATCGAAGCAGCCCAAGCCTGAGATCAAGGCTCTCGACGGCCTTTCGCTCGAGGTCAAGCCCGGAGAGATCTTCGGCCTTCTCGGTCCCAATGGCGCAGGCAAGTCGACCACAATCGGCATCATCACAACTCGCGTGCGCGCATCCGGTGGACAAGCCTTCGTCGGCGACCACGAAGTCTGGCAGGAGCAGGCCAAAGTGAAGCGGCTGATCGGCGTCGTCCCGCAACGCCCCAATCTTGATTTCTCTTTGACCGCACGCGAGATCCTGACGTTCCACGCCGCCTATTTCGGGATCCCTCCAAAAGAAGGTGGCCGTCGCGCCGACGAGCTCCTCGAAAAATTCAAGCTCACCGATCGCGCCGGCCAACTCGTTCGCGGATTCTCCGGCGGCATGATGCAACGCATGTCCATCGCGCGTGCCATGATGCACGATCCGCAAGTGCTGTTTCTTGACGAACCTAGTGCCGGGCTTGATCCCCAGACCCGCATCCTTCTCTGGGAGATCATTCGCGAGTACAACACGATTGGCAAAACCGTGGTTCTTACAACCCACAACATGGAGGAGGCCGATGCCCTCTGTCAGCGCCTCGTTATCGTGGACCACGGTCGTGTCATCGCCCAAGGCACTCCAACCGAGCTGAAGAACTCCATCCCTGGAGGCTTTTTACTGCGCCTGCATTTTGCCCGTCAGACGCCAGAATTGATCCAGCGCCTGCAGTCGCTCGCCGGAGTCCGCGAGGTTCGTCCTCTCAACTCCACTGGAGCCGATATCTATGCCGACCGTGGTGGATCACTCATCCCCGAAGTCGCTTCCATCGCCGTAACCGTAGGCGCGGAATTGTCCGACGTCCACATCTCTGAGCCCAGTCTCGAAAATCTTTTTCTCCACCACACCGGAAGGAGTTTGCGCGATTGAACTGGAAAGCCTTTGCCGCGATGCTTGCCCGCGACGCCCACGTCGCGCGGCGCAACATTGTTCAAATCATGTTCCAGACCTTCCTGCAGCCGCTCCTGTTCGTCTTCATCTTCGGGCGCGTCATGGTCGGCAGCGGATACATGCCCGTCGCCTACAAGAGCCTGCTCCTTCCGGGCATCATCGCGATCAGTATGGTGTTTACCGGAGTCTGGGCCGTTTGCATGCCCCTTATCGCCGAGTTCCAGTGGACTCGCGAAATTGAAGACCGCTTGCTCGCCCCGATCTCGATTCCTTGGATTGCGATCGAAAAAGTCGTCGCTGGAATGATTCAGGCACTCATCGCCGGCCTGGTCGTCCTTCCCATGGCGTGGCTCGTACTTCGCCCCGGCGTCGATATCCACATTCATGCGCCCCTGGAATTCGTGGTCATGCTCTTGCTCGTCGCCCTTTTTTCGGCGAGCGGCGGACTCGCCCTCGGCTGCTCCATGAATCAGCAGCACGTCGGCCTCATGTTCAGCATGATCCTCACGCCCATGATCTTCTTCGGATGTACCTACTATCCCTGGAGCGCGTTGAGTTCCTTCCCGATTCTCAAACGGGCGGTCCTGATCAATCCGCTGGTCTATGCCAGCGAGGGTCTGCGCGCCGCGCTGGTGCCCCAATTCCCGCATCTCTCGACCGTCGCAATTCTGATCGTGTTGACCTTCTTCGACATTCTGCTGCTGATACTGGGGTTGCGGATTTTTGAGAAGAAGGCAGTCAGCTAGAGATCAGAACAAATCAGAACAAAGCTTCACCCCACAGGCGCAGAGGCACAAAGAGAAACCAGGATTTTCTCCGTAACTCTGTTCCTCTGTGGTAAAAGGCCGCTCGCGTTCGTCTCCACGATATAATGTCGGCCACACATGGGGCTCACCTCCGGCAGCAAGCTGGGACCATACGAAATTCAAGCGCGGATCGGGTCAGGCGGAATGGGCGAGGTGTATCGCGCCCGCGACACGCGCCTTGGCCGTGACGTCGCCATCAAAGTCCTCCCCGAGAACCTTTCTAACGATCCTGAATTGAAGCAACGGCTTGAGCGCGAAGCTCGCGCCATCTCTTCCCTGAATCATCCGCACATCTGCACCCTCCACGATATCGGTTCGCAAGACGGGACGGAGTTCCTGGTCATGGAACTTCTCGAGGGGCAGACTCTATCGGAGCGTCTCGCGAAGGGCCCGCTGCCGCTTGATCAGGTTCTGAAACTTGGCACTGAGGTCGCCGAAGCGCTGGAGAAAGCGCACCAACAAGGAATCATTCATCGCGACCTGAAGCCCGCCAATATCATGCTGACCAAGGCAGGCGCGAAGCTGATGGACTTCGGATTGGCAAAGCCGAAGATTTCCATCGGAGCGCAGGCAGTCAGCCACTTTACCCCCTCAACGCCGACGATGAACCTCGCGACGCTTACGTCTGCGTCTTCGCCGCTCACGCAAAAAGGCTCGATCGTCGGCACTTTTCAATACATGGCTCCTGAACTTTTGCAGGGGGCCGACGCCGACGCACGCAGTGACATCTTCAGCCTCGGCTGTGTGCTTTACGAAATGCTGACGGGTCGTCGCGCCTTCGAAGGAAAGTCGCAGTTGAGCGTCTTCACCGCCATTCTGGAGAAAGATCCCGATCCGATCACGAGTACCCAGCCGCTCACGCCGCAGATGCTCGATCTGATCGTTCGCGGATGCCTGGCAAAAGATCCTGCCGAGCGCTTTCAGTCGGCACACGACGTGGCGATCAACCTGCGCTCGGTCGCATCTTTGCGCCCTCTCCCTCCGGAAAAGCCATCGCCGGCGGGACACCGTGTCTGGTGGATCGCGGGAATCGCTGCAGCCGTTGTCGTTGGAGCGCTGGCGGGATTTCTTCTTCACCATCCCGCTCCCGTGGGCACCAGCATTCGTGCTGTCATCAATCCTCCGCCGGAGACTCACTTCCGTCTTGCCTCCGATGTTGCCGGACCTCCGGTGCTCTCGCCCGACGGCGCCTTCCTCGCATTCACTGCCACTGGAGCCGACGCCAAGACTTCTCTGTGGGTGCGGGCCATGAATGCCGGCGATGCCCACCCGCTGGCTGATACCAGCGACGCCATCTTTCCGTTCTGGTCGCCCGACAGTCGCTCCATTGGATTCTTCGCCAACGGGAAATTGAGAACCATCGAGCTCGGCGCTTCCACCGCGCAGACTCTGTGTGACAGTCAACTCGGGCGCGGCGGTGCGTGGAGTACCAAAGGGGTCATCGTGTTCTCACCGTCGCCAATCGCGGCCTTATCCCAGATCAGCGCGACTGGAGGATCTGTAACCGCCCTCACCAAGCTTGACCCTTCGCAGTACTCCTCTCATCGCTGGCCGTTTTTTCTTCCCGATGGCAAGCACTTTCTATACTTCGCCATGAACCACAACCCATCGCAGTTGTCGAACAACGGCATCTTCTACGCCTCGATCGATGGCCGCGAAAACCGCCTGGTTCTCCATTCGCAGAGCAACGGAGTTTATGCCGCCGGATATCTTCTGTTCAATCGTGGCGACCAGTTGATGGCCCAGCCGTTCGATCCTGCGAAAGGCGAGTTGAGCGGCGAGCCCCAGACTGTGTCGGCTGGCGTATTGAATGATGTCTCAACGTGGCACACCAGCGTTTCGGCAACTGATAACGGCTTGATCATCTATGCCAATGGCAGTTCCGGCGGAGTCGAACTGGTGTGGCTCGATCGCACCGGCAAGCAGATCAGCGTCGCTGCCGACAACCTGCAGAATCTGAGTAACGCAACCCTGTCCCCCCAGGCTGATCGCGTGGCTCTCACGTTGGATTCCGGCGTGAATGACATCTGGTCGCTCGATCTGGCGCGGGGAGTGCGCACGCGCCTGACCTTTGGCCCTACCGGCAACACCTTTCCAGTCTGGTCTCCGGATGGAAAATGGATCGCTTACAGTTCGTTGCGCGTATCGGCTGGCGGGATTTACCGCAAGCTTGCGGATGGGACCGGCTCGGAAGAATTGCTGGTTCCCGAGCCAAAGGGAATCATCATTACGCCGACCGATTGGTCGCACGATGGTAAAACCTTGTTCTACTCTCCCAGCGTGCTCACCCAGAAAGAGGTCGGAATATGGGCTCTGCCGCTGGATGGAGATCGCAAGCCGCGCGAGATCATCGCCAACGGCAATAATGCGACCCTTTCCCCCAACGGTCACTGGCTTGCCTATTCCTCAACCGAGTCAGGCCGGCTGGAAATCTACGTCTCTGCCTACGGCAGCGGCCAAGGCAAGTGGCAGGTTTCTCCGAATGGTGGACAGGTACCGCACTGGAGTGCGGACGGAAAAGAAATTTACTATTTCGATCTCAACCAGTCCATCGTCGCGATTCCCGTCAAGGAAGTGGGGGGCGCGCTGGAATTTGGCGCGCCGAAGGCGCTGGTCAATCAGTGGACTGTTCTGACAATTCCGTTTTACTGCATCTCACCCGATGGCAAGCGTCTGCTCATGGAACGGGTCTCGCAGCAGGTGAACCAGCCGGTCACCCTGATGACGAACTTCACGGCAGGGTTGAAGCGATAATTTCGTGGCGTCAACTGAATCCCAGCACCGGATGCGGGCTGTATGGCTCTTCCAGCGCTTTAATTTCCTCGGCAGTAAGTCGCACGCTCAACGCCGCGACGGCGTCTGTCAGGTGATTCGCCTTGCTCGCGCCTACGATTGGTGCCGTGACTCCCGGCTTCGCGAGGAGCCATGCGAGAGCAATCTGGGCCATCGGCACTCCTCGCTGCTTAGATAAACTCGAGACGCAATCGACCACCTGCTTATCGGCATCCTGGGTTTTCGAATACATGGTGTTGCCGAACTGGTCGGTCTCGGAACGTTTCGTCGATTCGCTGGCCCAGGGGCGCGCGAGACGTCCGCGGGCAAGCGGACTCCACGGGATCACTCCAACGCCCTCTGCGCGGCATAACCCCATCATCTCGCGTTCTTCTTCGCGATAGATGAGGTTGTAATGGTTTTGCATGGAAACGAAGCGCGTCCAGCGGTAGAGATCGGCCAGATAAAGCATCTTCGCGAATTCCCACGCGTACATGGAAGATGCACCGATGTACCGCACCTTTCCGGCTTTAACCAGATCGTGCAATGCCTCGAGTATCTCTTCCATCGGAGTTTCATGGTCGAGCCGGTGGATCTGGTAAAGATCAATGTAGTCGGTGCGCAGCCGGCAAAGACTCTGCTCCGCTTCAAAGAGAATTTCCTTCCGCGAGAGTCCCGAGCCGTTGGGCTCATCTCGCATGGGTCCGTTAACTTTCGTTGCGAGCACCACGGATTCCCGACTCAGATTGTCTTTGATGAAATTGCCGAGCACCTCTTCGCTCGCGCCACTCGAGTAAACATTGGCTGTATCGAAGAAGTTGATGCCTAGATCGATCGCTTGTTTCAGAAACGGGCGGCTTTGTTGTTCGTCGAGCGCCCACGCTTGGCGCCCCGGTTTCAGTTCCCCCGTCGCCGGCGCTCCGTAAGTCATGCATCCGAGGCAGATGCGCGAAACCTTTATTCCAGTGTTGCCCAATCGTACGTAATCCATGTTCTTCCTATCGTGATGCGATAAATTTCCAGACCTCTCCCGGCACCATCCCGCTCTGAGTAATGATACTCACCTCCGCGGGGTTGGCGCATACCTGTAACGCCTCCCTTTAGCGCCGCCTTTGCGGGAACATCTCCAATACGGTATTCTGAGCCGCTTTGAGGAGGATCTTCGTTTGCGGCACGTAGCTACCATTCTGATTTTCACATTCCTTTGCTGGGCCGTTTCCGCGGCACAGGCGCCGGACCAAACCGTTGCCCCTGCCACTGCCCAGGCTGCGCCAGCAACACCGCCTGCCACTTCGGCCAATCCATCGCAAGCTGCGGTCGCTTCCCCCGCCTCGAGCGATACTTCCGTGGCGCTTGCTCGGAAATATATGGATGCCTGGAATTCCGGCGACAAGACTGCCATCGATTCCTTTTCCGATTTCATCATGCACAACCACGGCGGTCGCGTCGTGGTGGATTCAGCCATGCTCGAGCGGGTCATTGCGAACTGGCGCAGATCCATGCCCGATCTCACCTTCACCATCGACGACACCGTCGCCCAGGCTGACAAAGCCGTGCTGCGGGTTACTCTGCGCGGGACCTACAAGGAACGTCTTTTTCCTGACACCGGCGATCCGCAAAATCCTCCCCGCCTCGTTCGAGCCACTGGAATCTTGATTTTTAAAATCGTCAACGGGAAAATTCAGGAGATCTGGCAAGAACTGGATGAAAGTCTTTTACGCGTGCAGATGGGCGCGCAGTGGAAATCCCCGACACCATCTTCTTCGCAACCTCCCGCAAACCCAAAATCGGAGAAGCCGCAGAAACCGCCGACTGGTGTCGCTCCTCCCAAGCCATAACGGATTATCCTGGCCGGCAACTTGAAGGGTCGAAATCTTGACCGCATCCGGCCCAAAAGCCGCGTGGAGCGCTGGATTCCCTTGTCTGGAGTCTTCCTTCTCTATTGCAGTCCGGTTCGACTGCGAGGTACTATTGGGGCCGTTTTTCACTCATCACCCGAAGCCTCTGTCAATTTGTATCAATCCCAGGGAACTTCACAACCAAAAGGAGAATGTAATCAATGCGGAAGCTTTTCGTACTGACTTCCCTCGTGGCTCTCGCGGCCTCAGTTAGTTTCGCAGCCTCCACCTCTTACGTGGTCACGGTGGATGAAAACACCAGCGCAAACTCTGCGACGGTGTTCACCCTGAACACAACTACCGGCGTCACAACGCCAATCAAGAAACTCAGCACCGGCGGCGCTGGCCTGGGTGGCGGATTCTTCGCCGCAGCTACGGTCACCATCACCTCGAACTACCGCTGCATCTTCGTTGCCGATACCGGCTCCGACGATATCGCTGCGTTCGCGGCTCCCAGCTACACCAAGGTCGGCAACTACTCCAACGGCGCACTGAACTGGAGCGCTTCCGGCGCGGGTGGCAGCATCGCCGTCTCCCCGGACGGCAAGTGGCTTTACGGCGCATACAGCGGCTCTGAGAACATCGGCGCCTGGGCCGTCGGCGCAGGTTGCAAGCTGACCTTCGTCAACTCCTACACGCCCTCCACCGGTGCCGATCTTTTTGCTACCCTCCACGTGACTCCGGATGGCAAGGCGCTCATCGTTCCCTCGATCGACTACGGCATCGTTACCATGTTCTCGATCAGCTCCACCAACGGCTCCTTGACCGAAGTGAACAATGTCAACTTCAGCAGCCTCTCTGGTTGCGCCAGCGCTGGATGCTATCCCTACGGATTCGACATCAGCGGTGACAGCAAGGTTGCATTCTTCGGCGACCCGACCCTCACCGGCAATGGCTTGTTCGCGCTCGGACTCAACATCAACACCACCTCCGGCCTCAGCAATCCTCAGTTCTTCCCGCTGGCCGCGAGCTCCAATGTCGGCAATTCCACTTTCCCGTGGCTTACCAGGACCGCGTATCCTCACGGTAATGGAATCCTGCTGGTGGGCATGTCCGGCTACAGCAATGGCGAGAATTCAGGCGCCGTCGTTGCCAAAGTCACTCCCACTCCTACCCTTCAACCCGTGGCCAGCAGCTTGTTCGCTACAACCGACAGCTCCTGCAACGGCTGCACCGGCACCCTCGAGAGCACGGGCAGCATCGCTGTCAGCGCCCAGTTCCCGAACCTGATCAACGTGTACAGCATCAATGCATCCACCGGTGCTCTCACCTTGCTCAAGTCCAACACTGCTCCATTCGCTACCGGACTTCTCTCGCTCCACGTCGTTCCGGAAACTCGCTAATCGATCGAGTCAGCAAAAAGGCGTCCCAATATCGGGGCGCCTTTTTTATTGCACTGCCAATCAGACCTCCGCGGCCTTAACGAACCGCGCCGGCAAAATTTCCCTCACATCTTCTTCACCAACGTTCGTCTCCCTCTCGCCTTGCCCCGCCTCTACGGAAACTCCGTCACCTTCGGCGTCACCCGTTTCGGCTTGATTGCCGTCGGCCCGCCCTTGTCATCGATGACATTCGAAATTTCGCCTTTGTCGCCCAGTGCCACGGTGATCATGTCATGAAACTTGACCCCGGGCTTCTTCGGGACCTCGATGGCGCGCGTCAGCGTCACATTCGGCTGGATAAACACGCTATAAATCCCCAGCCCCCATGCCTCGTGCGTGTTCACCGAATCAGCCACTTTGTACGACGCCCACCCGTTCACTCCCGGAGCGCTCGTATAACTCTTCTGGTCCGGCGGATCGTACGGAATCTCCGACTGATAAAAATAAGTCCGGCCGCGTTCTCCATTCCACAGCACCTGGAACTGCTGATGATGCTCGACAAACAGCCCGTACACGGTCACATCATTCCCATTCACCACCAGCCCGTTGTTGCTCAGATTGCTGTTCCATCCCACGCCATGCCCGTGGTCCGCCCGCCAGATCCACGTATGATCCACAATCACGTCGTTGCTGTTGATGCGCAGATTCTCTTTCGTCCGCCCCACCCCCGCTCCGCCATCCCGGAAGAAAACATCGTGCAGCACCACCGGATTCTTCTCATGCCTCGCCGTACTTCCCTCCGTCCCGGCTTCCAATAACACTGGAGAAATTTTCTCCCCGGCATCGAACAGAATCCCCGCCACATCCACGCCGTCCACATCCGCCACCGTCATCGCCGCCGTTCCCTTCACCGGACGCAGCGTCGGAAATCCCAGCCCCAGCACGATCGTATCCGCGCGCGTCACCCGGATCGGCTCCTCCACGTCATACATCCCCGGCGTCAGCAACAAATGCTTCCCCGCCGCCAGCTGTGCGTTGATGGTTGCCGCCGTATCCTTCCCCGCCCTCGCGATATAGAACTCCGCCAGCGGGATCGACCGTCCCGGCGTCGAGCCCTCCCGCCACGTGATGCCCGCGCTGTCCCGCCGCAACTCCGGCACGCGCACGCTCCATTCGCCCTTGCCATCCACTTCCAGGAACGGTTTCTCCCGCACCACCGGCACCTTCTCCACCTTGGTATACGGCGGATCCGGCCACTCACCCTGCGGCGCGTTCTTCACGCCCACAAACACCATGTTCCAGTTCGACCCCGTCCAGCTCTTCCACTCGCTGTCCCGCGAAATCCATTGCTGCTGCGAGCCCGAATCGACATTCCCATCCACCAGGCTGTCCGACATCCATCCGCCGCTCGCCCATCCGTGATGCTGGTGCAGCACGATATCTCCTCGCACATGCATCCTCCGCAACGGGATCGCCTGCGACACCGCCCATTGCATCGTGCCTCCCGTCGGCGTCACCGAGAATCCTTCCGCATCGCGCCAGAACGTCGTCGTCGCATTGTTGTTGTCGTGACTCGCATCCGCATGCACGTTCCCCGTGATGTGCACCGCGTCCGGTGTCCCGCCCAGTCCCGCAACCTCCGTATAAAATCCCACCGGCACATCAAGCTGGTACTCGCCCGGCTTGAACAAAATCGCGTAACGCTCGGGACCGAACTCGTTCCTCCGCTCCACGGCATAGATCTTGTCGATCTGCGCCTGCATCGTCTCCCGCGCCATCCCCGGATCGAACACCAGCACATTCGCCCCAAACTCCGGCGACGCCTGCCCATGCGCCATCACCGTCCCCACCACCAGAAACATCCCTAAACCTGCAAAGCACAGACTTTTTACGAACGAATGATTAAGGTTCAAAGCGCCCTTCCTTATTTGCGAGATCAATTCCTTTTAAAACGCTCGATTCTACTCCTCTTTGCATTGCCCCTTACTCCTCACCCGTTCAAGCCGCGCAGGATTTTTTCATCCACCTGCAGCGTCAAATCAGAACGCGTCCCACTCTGGAATGCCGCCGGTCCACTCTGTGACCCCAGTCACCAACGCCCGCCCCACCTCCCAGTACAGTGATACTGATGCTCCGACCCAGCCGGATCAGCTTCGGCGGCACCGCCGCCATCGTCACCAGCATGGCACTCATCGCCGGACTCGAGGCCGCCGACGCCGCTCGCCCCGCCGTCATCAGCGCCCTGCTCATCGCCGCCGTCGCCGACAACCTCACCGACTCTCTCAGCGTCCACATGTATCAGGAATCCGAACGCCTCGAGCAAAAAGACGCCTTCCTCGGCACCATCGCCAACTTCGCCACCCGCTTCATCGTCTGCGTGAGCTTTGTCCTTGTCGTCGTGCTGCTCCCCAAACACGTCGCCGTCCTGTGGGGCGTCGCCTGGGGACTCGCCCTCCTGATCGTCCTCACCTGCATCGTGGCGCGCTACCGCCGCGTCAGCACTCTTTCGGAGGTCGCCAAGCACCTCAGCGTCGCTGTCGCCATCATCGTCGTCAGCCAGGCCGTCGGACACTGGATCGGCAAGCACGTGTTGTGACACGCGCGTTGCATCGTGATTCGCAGCTAGACTTTCGCCGCGGGACCATCCACCGCATCGCATTGAAACTGCATCCCGCCAAATAAGCAGCGCAGCAGCCACCGTTCCCGCAAAGGTCAATCATCTCCATCGCGGAAGACTGCCGTTAGGATCGCAGGATTCACA
>JASLEQ010000165.1 GCA_030151135.1 Candidatus Sulfotelmatobacter sp.
ATCACGGCCTTCTCGGCCCGCAAATGCTTTTGCTGTTCCGCAAGGTAACCGAGCAGAAGCCCCATGACGATCAAATAAACCGAAAGCATGAACAGCGGTTCAGGCTGAAATTCTTTTACGTTGATGTGGAGGCCGGTGAAAATGTGGAGCGGCACAGATCCCTGCGGCCAGACGTGTAGAACGACAAAACTTTCAATCCACAGTAATAGGGCTTCTGCCGCAGCAGTGCCCAACGTTTCACGAAAACCCCAGCGATACGCGGCAGCTGCAAGCGCAAAGAAGAAAAATAGAAAAAATGGCGTGCGCGGACCTTCCGCGAAAATCGAGATGACAGCGGGCCATACAATGTCACCGGCATGAACCAGGAAGCGAAAGGCGGAAGTGGACTGTTGGCGACGGCGTAACAGCATCAGAATGAGAATGCCGTTGGCCATGTAAAAAACGAAAAGCCCATAGGCCGCCCACGAATGTCCCAATACCTCCGTCGGGTCCATTCGAATCGCGACCAACGTAGAAACTGCCAGGAAAACGCGCGCGGTGGCCAGCCAGCGCTCAATACGGCGGGTCTCGCTGGGTTCCGGAGGAATCCGCATTCTCCAGGACGGACGAAACGATTCAGGTTTCTGGTTCAAGATAGGAGCCATGTCCGGCCCAGGGAGCGACCCGCATATTATTGAATAGAAATGGACAACGGGCAAGTGAAGGAGCCCTTCATTCCGCGCGGCTCGAGGCACAGGTTACGGTAGTAACCCGCGTTGGAAAGGAGTTCCGAAGTAAAATCTGGCGGAAGGAGTGTCTCTGAACAAAAGTTCCAAGTTATGGTTTGGCGCCCTGTCCGTCACCGTTGCGGCACAGATTGTGGCTGCCTGCTTCGGGCATCGCTCGTTTGGATTAACCGCATTCAGCGACGTCGTCCAGTGTGTATTGTTGTTGTCTGGAACCGTAGCTTTTGTTCCTCTGGCAATGCGGACGCACGGGCGGACGCGTTTTTTTTGGATTCTGATCATCTCAGGACTCTTCCTTTGGTTCTCATACCAGTTCTTCTGGACCTACTACGAACTGGTCTTGCGCGAGGATGTGCCGGACCTCTGCGCGTGGGACGTTGTGCTGTTTCTGCATCTGGTACCACTAACAGCTGCCTTGGGTCTGCGGCCGCAGATTCAGCGGGATGAGTACTCAGCGCGTGTCGGTAGGCTCGATTTCGCGCTGCTTCTGCTCTGGTGGTTTTATCTTTACGTTGTGATCGTGATGCCGTGGCAGTACGTGGTGCCAAACACGCCCAACTACAATCAGAATCTCAACAATGTGTACAGTGCCGAAAAGTTCGCACTGTTGATCGGGTTGTTCGTTTCATGGTTGACCTCGACAGGGGAGTGGAAAAAGCTGTATCGAGCTTTATTCTGGATGACAAGTTGCTACTCGGCGGGTTCCACGGTAGCGAATTGGGCGATTGCTCGTAAGGCCTATTACAGCGGAAGCGTGTATGACATTCCCCTGGTCGCTGCAATGGCAAGTCTCAGCTGGATCGGACTTCGGACCAAGATTACCGAATCGCATTCGGAGAGACAGGAAGCGTCTACCGTATACGGAATCTGGGTGGCACGTTGCGGGATGATTGCGGTATTCTCACTGGCACTCTTCGCGCTGTGGTCCATTGTCGATTCCGACATCCCATCGAGAATACGTACTTTCCGCCTGGCAGCGACGTTCCTTGCAGCATTTTGTATGGGGATAATGGTGTTGCTGCGTCAGCATATGCTCGATCGGGAGCTTGTTCGATTGTTACGCGATTCCCGAGAGTCATTTGAAAATTTGAAGCGACTTCAGGCACAAATTCTCCAATCAGAGAAACTGGCCTCGATCGGCAAATTGGTCGGCGGCGCTGCCCATGAATTGAACAATCCGATTACGGCCATGCTCGGCTATTCTGATCTCCTATTGAACTCGAACCTAACCGTCCAACAACATCCGTTAGCGGAGAGAATAGGATTGAGCGTTCGACGCACAAAGTCCCTTGTAGCGAGCCTGATAAGCTTCGCCCGGCAGAACCCTGCCTCCAAGACTCCACTGGACCTGAATACCCTTTCCAGAACAGCGGTGAAACTCACCGAACCGCAGTGGCAGGCTCTGCAGATTGACGTCAGGACCGATTTCGATCCCGATTTACCGAAAGTCATGGGTGACTCGAACCAGTTGCTCCAAGTTTGCCAGCAGCTTCTAGGAAATTGTCTCCACCTGCTGAGTGAGCGGCGTGGCCATAAGTTGACGGTCAGCACCCGGGCAGATGGCACTCTGTGCAGACTGCAGATCGAAACAGACTCACTCCCCGGCTTGAACGACGGGGACACGTCGTTATCAGCAGCCCATCATGAAGATAGCCTTGGGCTCGCGGCGTGCAAGGGGATCCTGCAGGAGCACACTGGCGAGATTTTCAGCGAGCGCCGCAAGGATGGGGCTCTTCTATTGCGCGTTCAACTGCCGTCGATTCAACCGCCGCCCATCTCGCATGAGGGCGCTACGGTTCAGTTGCAGTGGCAATCTCGACCGTACGCTTAAGTTGTCCGCAGGCGGCGAAAATATCACGACCGCGCGGGCGTCGGATAAAAGTTGGGATAGAAGCTGAGATAAGTGTGCGCTGAAACGCTAGTATTCGTTCCTGGACTGGAGTAGAGAATGGAATCCCTGGTCCCGGATTAAGTGCAATCAGATTCACCTTCGCGCGAAGCCCGTGTAGCAGTTGCACGACTTGTTGTGCGTTCTCGAGTGCATCATTCACTCCGTTCAACAAGACATACTCGAAGGTGATGCGCTCGCGATTCCGGAGCGGGAAGTTGCGGGCTGCTGTCAACAAGGACTCAAGGTCCCACTTCTTGTTAAGTGGCATAAGAGCTGCACGAAGTTCATCGTTCGAAGCGTTCAGTGATATCGCGAGTTTGGGGCGAATCGGTTCGCGGCCAAAATCCTGAATCCTCGGAACGATGCCGGCGGTTGACACTGTCATGCGCGATTCCGGAATGCCCACTTCCTCGACCAGAAGCCGAACCGCCTTCATGAAATTGTCGTAATTGAGGAAGGGCTCACCCATTCCCATAAAAACGAGATTTGTGCGATCTTCAGGTGGAGAGGCTTTCTGATCCTTTAAAACCGCACAAACTTGGCCAACGATCTCTCCTGCTGTGAGATTCCTTTTCACGCCCAGGGCGGCAGTAAGGCAAAATTGGCAATCCACCGCGCAGCCGACTTGGCTTGAGATGCAAATCGTACTTCGATCCCATGTTGCGGAACTTTGCTCGCCGACTTCACCCGCGTCGGTTCCGTCGCCAGATTCACCCCCGTCGCCCTCTGGCATCCAGACCGTTTCGACGGATTGCCCGTCGGCAAACGCGATTAAATAACGGACGGTGCCGTCGACAGACTCAAATTTCTTCTCAATTTCTGGCAATCCGATCCTGAAGCCCTTGCAAGAGAACTTAGAACGCAGTTCCTTGGGAATGGTGGAGATCTCATCCAGAGAATCCAGGCGCCCACGATAGATCGCCTCCGCGATTTGAATCCCACGATAGGGAGGTTCCCCCGCCTCTCGCACCAGCGCGGTTAGATCTGAGCGACTCATACCGAGAAGCGATTTGTCAGCTGCCGAATCCACAGGTTATATGTGACCCTTCCAACTGGACTGCTAAAGCGTAAAGTTTCTTAAGTGTATGATTATAAGGGACTAAACTTATTTCGATTAGAGGACTGCCACTGTGTAAAAATAGTAGTACGGTTCTGCGAGCAAGTCTATTCCAGGGTTTTCATAGGCTATCACCAGCAGGAAACGCCATTATGGTCAAAGAAGTACGTAATATTCGTCGTCAAAAGCTGCCCAACGGGCTCACCGTGATTACAGAGCAAATGCAGCATATCCGGTCTGCTTCCATTGGAATCTGGCTGCAGACAGGATCTCGCGACGAGAACCCTGAGTGGAACGGTATCTCCCATTTTATCGAGCACATGGTCTTCAAAGGGACCAAACACCGCAGCGCTGAGGAGATAGCCCGGGAGGTGGACTCCATCGGCGGCAATATGGATGCTTTTACCGCCAAAGAATGCATTTGTTTCAATGTCAAGGTCCTCGATGAGCACGTTCCCACCGCACTCGATATTTTGAGCGATTTGGTGCTTAATCCTGTGTTCGATGCAACTGACATCGCGCGCGAACGCGGCGTGATCATGGAAGAGATCAAAATGGACGAGGACAATCCCGATTACCTCGTCCATGAGATATTTACCCAAAATTTCTGGAAAGATCACCCGTTGGGCAAGCCGATTTTAGGAACCAAGGAGACTGTGAAACGGTTTGAGCGGGAGGCCGTCCTGGACGCCTATATTCACCGTTTCGCGCCTGGCAATATCATCGTTTCGGCAGCGGGTAATCTGGACCATGACCGCTTGGTGGAATTGGTAAGCACACAATTCGAGCACATGAAGCCGCAGTCGAATGGCTTCCACTCCACGGCTCCTAAAACGTCTTCGCGGATTATCCTGCGCAACAAGAAGGCTCTCGAACAGGTGCAGTTGTGTATGGGGGTGCCCGCGCATCCCATCGCCCATGAAAAGCGTCATGCGGG
>JASLEQ010000316.1 GCA_030151135.1 Candidatus Sulfotelmatobacter sp.
CGGCCGCAGCTGAGTACCAGGTACTGAGCTCCACTACTTACTCGGCAGGAACTTGCCCTCTTGCGGGTGGGCGTCGACCGCTACGGCGGCGGCTCTAGTTTTTCGCCAAACATTGGCGACAGCGAGGCTCCAGAACGGAACAAGGTCAACCCCAGGCACCAGTTTAGCGAACAGCGACGGGAGAAATTCCCAGTGCCAACCCAGCAGGTTGACCATCAGTGCCGCAACTCCGAAGTCGAGCAAGTCATCTGCGGGTGACAATGCGCCCTCGACAAACATGGGCATGAAGAACAGTTGCAGCGCGTCGGCGGCGATTGCTACAAGCATGGCAACCTTGAACTGCGGTCCGGGGGAAATTGTGATCTGATCGTCTGCCATTGGGGGGAACTCCGTTGCTGCTATTTTAGATGAAACTTCGGCATCCCGCGCTGGATGCGGAAGTTCTAAGTCCGGAATTTTGCCGCTCAAACATCGCAATGGTATGATCCCCCGGCAGTTACAGCCGTAGGGAAACGAGGAATCGACCGAAAAATGCCGAGGCGCCCGGACCCGGATCTCGAGGAGCGAGTCTTATCTGCAGCCGACAAGTTATGGAGAAAAGGCGGGGAAAGAGCGTTGACCATGCGCGCCGTCGCACAAGCCGCCCGCACGAATACGCCCGCCGTATACCGCCGCTTTAAAGACCGCAACGATTTAATTCGAGCGTTGCTACTCCGCATAGCCGGTCGCATTGGTGATTATTTTCAGCGGGGCAAAACGCTGGAAGAGATGACCGAGGCGTACGTCGATTACGCGCTTCAAATGCCGAACGAGTACAAGCTTTTCTATTCGTATGCGTCGTTTATGTCACCGAAAAAGGGACGAGGGATGCCCCGCCCGATCCGCGAATCACGTCCGAATTTCGCCCTGACCGAACAACTCCTGGCGAAGAATTTTGGTGGTTCTCCGGACGACCACACACAAACCGCTCTCGCACTGTGGGCGCTGCTGCATGGCACATCGACGCTGCTGGTCAACAACGCAATTCCCGAAGGACATGAAGAGGCATTGCGCCAGGCCTGCCGCGCGGCGGTGAAGGCGATTCTCGCCACAGCCGCAGCGTGTTGAGGGCAATGTTCGCTGTCATCGAAATATTACAAATTCCTTAGCTCAACTGCATAGTTCTTCCTCAATGTCTTTTCATGTTCTGCCGATAAGACTTACTGAGCAAAGGTGCGAGCGCGAGTAAGTTGCGGCGGAAGTCCTCATCCTTTCTCAAGGTCCAAACGATGACAAAGATTCTTTTGGTCGAAGATAGTAGATTCCTGCGGATGGCGATGGAGCGAGCCTTGGCGCGAGTAGGTTATGAAGTTGTGATCGCCGAGGATGGGCTGGAGGCGATTGAGCGAGCCGAGAAGGACAAGCCCGACCTCATCCTGCTCGATATGCTGCTGCCAAAAATGGCGGGCCAGGATGTGCTGGCGAGGTTGAAACAGAATTCCATTACGGCGAAGATTCCAGTCGTAGCCTGCACCGGACTGTCGCAAAAGAACGCGGAACGTCTTAAAAAAGACGGCGTGTGCGCTTTCCTCGATAAGTCGGAGTTGGGACTGGACACGGGCAGCGGCAAGCTGCTGATGGCTGTCGCAGCCATCGTGCGAGAGTTAAAGCTGGAAGTTCCTGCAGGAGCCTGCGTCTAACCGGGCACACCATGTCGGCTTCGCTAAATGCCGCCCCGGACAGCCAAGGCCGCGAACGCCCTCAACTGGCAAGAGTGATGAAAGCGTATTCGATTCTTGTTGTCTGGGCTTTCGCGAACGCTGCTCACTTTCCCGGCGCGGCCTAGTCTAAACGGTGATTCGGTATACCTCTATGAAAACCATCAAAATTCTGCCGTTGTTTATAGCGATGATGACGGTTCGGCTTGCCGCCGCTCCCATGAGCGCCACGGATCGCGAGCACTTGCTGGTGCACTTCGAGATGACGACGCAGATGGTGGCTGAGCAGGTTCGCGGCCTGTCCCCGGCGCAACTGGAATACAAGGCCTCACCCGACCGATGGAGCATTCGTGAAATCGTTTCGCATCTCGCCGTGGCGGAGCCGGACTACTGGCGCGAAATTCAGAAGGCGCTGAAGGCGAGTCCGGACATGAGTAGCAAGAAGTCTTCCGCAACCGATGCTGACATCATGTGGTACGGCATCGATCGCGTGGTGCATACGAAGACGGGCGGCGGGCACGAAAAGGTCGACACTTATAAGGATCTTGGTGAGGCGCTCGGCAAGTTTCAGGCTCTGCGCGCTACCATGATTGATTACATTAAGAACACAAATGACGACCTGCGCGCCCACAGCTTCGGCGATTACGGGGAGGTCATCGATTGCTGGCAGTGGATGCTGGAAATCTCCACTCACTCCGAGCGCCACATCCAGCAGATTCGCGAGATCAAGAACGATCCAAATTTCCCGAAGAAGTAACCCTTTCCGCGCCCGTGCAATGCACCGGGATTCAGTCGACCATATCAAGGATATAAAAAGGTGCGGAATACGGGTTCTTTCCTGAATATTTGTAACGATTTTGGATAGTTGTTCACCATCTAGTTGTGGGGCAATCAGTCCCCGGGCAGGGATCCGGCGAAAAAAAAGAGTGGGCGGGAACACCGGCGCTGAGTGTTCGCTGTCGGGACGCAGAGTCTGGGGGCGTCCCAACGCCCGATCCAGTGTGCCAAAAGGAGGCGTGATGGACTTTAACGCGTTCAACCGCGTGAAAGATCTTAAGAATGCGGTTGCGGAAGCGGGCACCGAGAAGACAGTACAGCTGATGAGCGATATGAACCTGGTTCTGGCGCTGCTGCCGGACGCGGGATTTGAGGTGGGTGGAGTGCAGATGGAACTGGGATTCGCGCCAAAGGTGACGATCAGCCTGAAATTGGATGGGGCGGTGAATGAAGCGCGGCTGAAGAGTGTGCAGGAGAAGACGGAGAATGCGATGCTATCGGGGATTTTCGCGTCTCTGATCCAGGCAAGCAGGATGAAGGATGTGGTGAACCTGGAAACCCTGATCCTGCAGGAGGTGGAGGTGGTGATGACGGCGGCTCCAACGGTGTCGTTGCACTGGAGGCAGAAGGCTGGGATGAAGATCGCGGCGGCCTAGGAAGCCAGAAACTCGGAACTCCCGAACTCAATGACGGTTTCCGATCGTTCTTCAGCACGCATCCGCGCCAGAAGTGGGCACACCACTGGGCTAAAGCCCCTCCTTAATTTGGACCCTAACGGGGCCCCAAGGGGCCGCTCTGCCACGGCGCTGCAAATGTTCGAACATGCAAGCCAAAAAGATGCGGCCCGAAATTTTCGGGCCGCCTGACGGCGGGTCGACCGTCTTGCTGAGTGCTGAAGCTGAGAGCTTCTAGGTTCCTTCGCTCCAGCCTGCCAGGTACTCTTCCTGCTCAGGGGTGAGGCGGTCGATCTTGATGCCCATGGATTCGAGTTTCAATTTGGCGACTCGCTTGTCCAGGTCGTCGGGAACTTTGTAGACGCGCTTTTCGAGCGTCTTGGCGTTCTTCACCATGAAGTCGACACTCAGGGCCTGGTCGGCGAAGCTCATGTCCATCACGCTGGCGGGATGGCCTTCGGCGCTAGCGAGGTTGATGAGGCGTCCTTCGCCGAGGAGGTTGATCTTGCGTCCGTCTTTGAGCGAGTACTCGTCGACGAAGTTGCGTGTGGTGCGCTTGGAGGACGACATGCTTTCAAGCGCCGGAATATCGATTTCAACGTTGAAGTGTCCGGAGTTCGAGATGATGGCGCCGTCTTTCATAAGGGCGAAGTGCTGCTTGGCGAGGACGCTCTTGTTGCCGGTGACGGTGCAGAAGACGTCGCCGAGCTTGGCGGCTTCTTCCATCGACATGACGCGGAAGCCGTCCATCACGGCCTCAAGGGCTTTCGTGGGATCGACTTCGGTGACGATGACTTCGGCTCCAGCGCCACGGGCACGGGAAGCGAGGCCGCGGCCACACCATCCGTAGCCAGCGACGACGAACTTGGATCCGGCGAGGAGGAAATTCGTCGCTCGAATGATGCCGTCGATGGTGGATTGCCCGGTGCCGTAGCGGTTATCGAACAGGTGCTTGGTGTCGGCGTCGTTGACGGCGACGATCGGAAACTTGAGCACACCTTCCTTGGCCATGGCGCGCAGGCGGATGACGCCGGTGGTGGTTTCTTCGGTGCCTCCGATGACGCCGGTAAGAGCGTCAGTGCGCTTGGTGTGGAGGATGGAGACGAGATCGGCGCCGTCGTCCATGGTGATCTGCGGCTTGTGATCGATGGCAGCGAGGATGTGCTGGTAGTAGGTGTCGTTGTCCTCACCCTTGATGGCGAACACGGGGATGTTGTAATCGCGGACGAGTGAGGCAGCGACATCATCCTGAGTGGAGAGAGGGTTGGATGCGCAAAGGACGACGTCGGCACCGCCATCGCGCAGGCAGATCGCGAGGTTGGCGGTCTCGGCGGTGACGTGCAGGCAGGCCGAGATGCGGATGCCCTTCAACGGCTCGTTCTTGATGAATTCCTTGCGGATGATCTGCAGGACCTTCATCGATTGGTTCGCCCACTCGATGCGTTTCTTTCCCAGATCGGCCAGTTCGATGTTCTTGATGTCGCAGTTAATGGCGGCGGTTGACATGCTGCTCCTTGTTAGCTGCTAGCTACCTAGCTTCTAGCTTGTAATTTGTGGCGCTTGCTGGCGCTCAGGGGATATTAGTTCGTTTGCGGTCCGGACCTTATTTTCTCAGATTCCAGCAAAATTCCGTAGCGATAACGTGTCGAATTTTTGAACTCGTTGCTACTTTGGGACTACTGCTAATTGCACTTGCGATGTCGTTTACTACAATCTAAAGCTTTCGCCGCTGAGCCGCCGAGAACTTCCGCAGAGTCCGCTGAGAAAATCTTTCACCACAGGGAACACAGAGTTTCACAGAGGACCTCGCTGTGATCCCTGCGGCGAATTAGCTTTTACTTTCTTGCTAACGCTGGTTCTTTCACACCGGCATCGCTGGCGAGCTTCGCGGCTTTGTCGGTGGCTTCCCAGGTGAAATCGGGATCGTTGCGTCCGAAATGGCCGTAGGCGGCGGTTTTCTTATAGATCGGACGGCGCAGATTCAGGGACTCGATGATGCCGCGCGGCGTCAGCTTGAAGTGCGAGCGGATGATGTCCGGAATGATCGCGGGATCAACTTTTTCTGTGCCGAATGTTTCGACCAGCACGCTGACGGGGTCAGCCACGCCGATGGCATAGGCAAGCTGGACTTCGCACTTGTCGGCGAGACCGGCGGCGACGACATTCTTCGCGATGTGGCGCGCCATGTAAGCAGCCGAGCGATCGACCTTGGTCGGATCTTTTCCGGAGAAGGCGCCGCCGCCGTGACGTCCCATGCCGCCGTAGGTGTCGACGATGATCTTGCGGCCAGTCAGTCCGGTGTCGCCCATGGGGCCGCCAATGACGAAGCGTCCAGTGGGATTGATGTGGTACTTGGTGTCTTCGTCGAGAAGCTGCGGCGGGATCACGGCCTGAATGACGTGCTTCAGGATTCCGGCGCGTAGTTCATCGTTGGTGACGGTCTCGGCGTGCTGCGTGGAGATGACGACAGCGTCGACGCGGATCACTTTGCCTTTTGCGTCGTATTCGACTGTTACTTGAGATTTGCCGTCGGGCCGGAGGAAGGGAAGCGTTCCGTTTTTGCGAACTTTGGAAAGCTGCTGGGTGAGCTTGTGAGCCAGAGAGATGGGAGTTGGCATCAACTCCTCGTTCTCGTTCACCGCATATCCAAACATCATGCCCTGGTCGCCGGCGCCTCCGGTATCTACGCCCATCGCGATGTCGCCGGACTGCTTGTTAATGCTGGAAATTACGGCGCAAGTGTTGCAGTCGAAGCCGTGGAGAGCATTGTCGTATCCGATGGACTGAACGGTGCCACGAACGACCTGCTGGAAATCGACGTAGGCCTTGGTGGTAATTTCTCCGGCGATGACAACAAGGCCGGTGGCGGTAAGGGTTTCGCAGGCGACGCGGCTGACGGGGTCGTCGAGGGGGCAGGCGTCGAGGATGGCATCGGAAATCTGGTCGGCGATCTTATCGGGATGGCCTTCGGTGACGGATTCCGAGGTGAACAAGAAACGATTTTTGGATGGCAATGATTATCTCCTTAGATTGCACTGGGCCGGAGGGCCGCAGGGCAAGTCGTTAACGCGCCTGGTTCAACGTGGTTGTCGATTGACCAGCGGAGATCCAACTGGCCGCGATCGGCGCGGCGCACTGGGAGGACGTCCTTTTAAAAGGCTAGCAGAGCGGGGTGGGGGACGCAACGATTTTGGCTGTAAGTGGAAGAGCGAGAGTTGAATAGCGGAAATTGCGGGGTGGATGGAGAGGCCCGCCGTTGCGTAATACTCGGTTCACGTAGGAATTCTTCTCTTAGGCGGAGCCTGGATTCCGTCAACGAAAGCTTGGGACGCTGAGGTCGCGGAGAAAAACCGCAGAGTTCGCTGAGGACGGCGATCGGAATTGACCACGATGGAGACTTCGCTCGGTACTCGGTGCTCAGTAATCGGTCGGAAGGAATTCTAGACGAGTCTTGAGGACTTTGAGGAAAAGCTTGGAACGCTGAGATCGCTGAGAAAGTCCGCAGAGATTCGCTGAGAACGGGCGACAGGCCTAAGTACGAAGAATTTCGTTGACAGTACGAATATCTTCGTAGTATGGTCTGGGCCATGAAACACCCTCCGC
>JASLEQ010000220.1 GCA_030151135.1 Candidatus Sulfotelmatobacter sp.
GGACACGTTGCAATCGTCACCGGGACCAGCCGAGGCCTTGGCCAGTACTTCGCCCGCGCTCTTGCCACAGCTGGAGCAGATTTAGTCCTTACCAGCCGCAACCAGAGCACACTCGCTCCCTTCGAGGCCGAGATCCGCGCGCTGGGCCGACGCACCCTGGCATTGCAACTCGACGTTCGCGATCAAACTAGCATCCAGAAAATGGCTGCCGCGGCGCAAGACGCCTTCGGACACATCGATATCCTGGTGAACAATGCCGGATGCAACGTTCGCAAAGCTGCCATGGATGTCACTTGGGACGATTGGAACCTGGTCCTCGACACAAATCTTCGCGGCAGCTTCTTCGTTGCCCAAGCGGTCGCGCGTTATATGGTGCCGCGCAATTATGGGCGGGTTATTAACATCGGCTCAGTCACCAGCGTTGCTGGATACGCCGGCCTCGGTCCCTACGGCGCAAGCCGAGGCGGCATTCGCCAGCTTACGATGAGCCTCGCAGCAGATTGGGGTAAATTCGGAATTACCGTCAATTGCCTTGCGCCAGGCTGGTTTCACACCCAGCAGAACAACGTTCTTTATGAAGATCGGGAATGGGTCGAGTATTTGACAGAGCGCATTCCGCTACAAAGACCCGGCAAGCCAGACGACCTCGATGGTGCCGTCATATTTTTAGCTTCCGAGTCCAGTCGCTACATCACCGGGCAGACGATCCTCATAGACGGCGGAATCTCGACTGGCTCTCTTCGTGCGCTGCCCCGCTCGCAAACGGAATAAGTCCGCGCAATCAGTGATGGATCCTCGCCGCAAATCCTCCGCCCGGCGCGAGATGAATTTTCAGCTTTGTGGTGCGCGTGATCGGCTGGGTTGACTTTTGGTAATCGCTTGCATTTCGGTCCGCGTTCACCCCGTCCTGATAGGCATCCAGCGTGAAGTTTCCTTCCGGGAGGAACGAAAAATCAACTTCCAGATCTCGCGGCGTCCAATCTGTCATGGCTCCCACATACCAATCCTTCCCATTGCGCCGCGCCAGCAGCACATACTGTGAAATCTTGGCATCAAGCACTTTCGTCTCGTCCCACGTTGTCGGCACGGCTGCGAGAAATTCCATCGTCTCCGGTTCGCGCAAATAGTTCGACGGACTGTCCGATAACATTTGCAAGGGGCCTTCGTAAATTACGTACATCCCGAGTTGCTGGCAGCGTGTACCCAGGGCCATCGGCTGCGCACTGATCGGTGCGAAGGTGTGTCGCGTCGCATTGCGCATTGCGCCTGGCGTGAAATCAAGAGGACCAAGAAACATCCGGGTAAAAGGCAAACTGACGTTGTGGGCGGGATCCGATTCCCAACTCCACTTGCTCCACTCCATCCCGCGCACACCCTCAGTATTAATCAGGTTCGGCCAGGTGCGAGTCATAGTGGCAGGCTTCTGGTCGCCATGGAAATCGACCAACATGTGCCGCTTCGCCGCCTCGCGGCAGACCTTCTCGAAGTAATTGACCATTACTTGATCACTTCTCTGCATGAAATCAACCTTGATTCCTTTAACTCCCCATTTCTCAAACTCATCGAGTGCAGGAATCAGCTGATCATCCAGAGTCTTCCACGATGCCCACAAAATGAGGCCCACGTTCTTTTGCTTCGCATATGCCACCAGTTCTTCCATGTTGAGATCTGGCGTCACCTCCAGCAGGTTGCCAAGTTTGTACCATCCATCATCAAGAATGATGTACGGCAACCCGTACTTCGCCGCGAAATCAACGTAGTATTCGTAGGTCTTGGTGTTGATTCCGGCGTGGAAGTCAACACCATCAATGTTCCAGTCATTCCACCAGTCCCAGGCAACTTTGCCCGGATGGATCCACGACGTATCTTGCAATCGTGATGGACTTTCCAGCAGGTACACGATCTGATTCGTAATCAGGTCTCCATCGTGATCCACCACTCCAATAACCCGCCACGGAAAGGAACGCGTCCCTGCCGTCTCGGCAATATAGTTCGCGGCCTCGGTCACTTTGTAATCGCGGTCGCTTGTTTGCTCCTCTTTCACTGGATATGGCGGAAAGGTCCCGTGCAGAGCAAAGCGAGGCGCATCTCCGGTCAGCCAGAGCCCCGGATAATCGCTCAAGTCTGACTCCGCGATCGCCAACTTCGCTCCGTGTCCTAAATCGACAACCGCCGGCAGCGTAGCTAGAAACTGTGGTGCAATCTCGCTCAAATGTTGCGGAAGATACTTGCGCTCATTGTGGGAGTAGAAGCTATCCTCCTGCGGATAGTAGACGACAAAATTGCTGGCGAAATTGAAGTCCGCCTGCTCGGAGTAAACCTTCACTTGCTTCTCAGGAAACGACGTTTCAAATCGGTATGCAACACCTTCGTCATATGCCCGAAACACCACCGCATACCGGCCTTCCGCCGTAAGCTGCAGCTCATTGTAGTGGTCGCGAATCTTGGCAAATTTCTGCTTTACCACCGGCTCAACAACCTCGTCGTGGCTGCTCTCTTTCGCCCCGACAATCTTCAGATCGAGCCCAAGTTTCTTGTGATCCACATCCATGGAGAACGCGGCGTTTTCCATGACGGCGGTGCCACGCAGTATCACGTCATAACGGATCTGCCCTGCCGTTCGTATGCGTACCTCGATACGCCCATCGGGGGATTTCAAATCGTAGCTCGATTGCGCGGCGGACACTCCGGTTGCGGTGGCGAGAAGGATCAGTATTGCGAGGCTCACTCTCATGAGTTTCCCTCCAGGAAAACTACTGCTCAAATGAAGCCGAATTTATAGGAAGTTAAGCGTTTTAGCAACAGAAGGGTGATGGCGGCCCCATGTCAGTCGGCCGGAATTCTTTCGCCGCTAGGACTCTCAATCGAATGGGATTTGCTATAGCTTATTTGTCATGAGATCGTTTGTCAGTTTGTTCTGCATCGGCGCGGCAGCGATGTGGACAGTCCTCCTTATGGTTCATGCGAATGGTCGACCAACTCCGGAGTTCCGATTCTTTCAGTGCGTTCAGTTGCTCGAGGAAAAGCGCGAAACATCCGCCAGCGTCAGCGTGGGCGATCTTAATGGCGACGGCCTCCTCGATATCGTGCTGGCCAAAGGTCGCCATTGGCCGCTACACAGCCGCGTGCTCCTGAACGATGACCGGAAGGGCCATTTTCCCGCCTGCCAACCGTTGCCAACCGAATCGGCTACATCTATCGTGGCGGCGGACTTTGATGGCGACGGTACGATCGACTTATTCGTACCCCATCGCGACGGCGGACGGAGCATCATCTTGTGGAACGATGGTAAAGGCGTGGTGTATGGCATGGCCTTCGCCGACTTCAACGGTGACGGTTGGCCCGACATCGTGGCTGCGCGTTCCCACACCCCCCAACGGCATCTGGTTCAGCACACCTCCGGTCGCGGATCGCTAGTCGCCACAGTGCGTTTTCAATTGGAAAAAGGCAAGTGAGGACAAGAGCGGTTTTTCGCTGTCAGCGAGCCAAAAAACTGTCAGCTTTCTCCTGCAATTCTGTCCAGCGTTCATACAGCGCGTCGAGATCTCTTTGCGCCGCTTCCATTTCGGCGTGTGCGGCAACCAGCTTCGGACCGTCACTGGCAATCGCCGGATCTTCCAGCGCAGCACGCTTACTTCGCAGCCTTTTTTCGGCATCAGTAATACGTTCCTCAATGCCCGCATATTCCCGCGCTTCAAGGTATGACAACTTCTTCTGCGCTTGTATCGGCGCAGCAGAAATACCGGACGACTTGGTTTCGCTTTCACGAGAACGCTTGCGCTCGGCCTGCCATATCTCCCACTGCCAGTAGTCCGCAAAGGTTTCCGTACTGCCTTCACCATCCAGCCCAAGCACTACGGTCGACACGCGATCCAGCAGATAGCGGTCATGCGTAACCAGTACCAGGGAACCAGGAAATTCGAGCAGACTCTGTTCGAGAATCTCCAGTGTGGGAATGTCGAGATCGTTGGTAGGCTCATCCAGCAGAAGAATGTCGGCGGGCTGAAGCATCAGTTGAGCAATCAGGACACGTGCTCGTTCGCCTCCGGAAAGCCGTTCAACCGGCTGATCCAGTTGTTCGCCACTGAATAAGAATCGGGCGGCCCATGAGGCAACGTGAATGACGCGATCCTGATAAATGACCGAGTCCCCTTCGGGAGCGAGCGCGCGACGCAGGGTCTGGCCCGAGTCAAGCTGCCGACCCTGATCGAAATACACAACCCGCAACCGGTCAGCGCGTCGGATTTCGCCGAGCGTCGGAGCCAGTTCCCCGAGCAGCATGCGCAACAGCGTCGTCTTTCCGCTGCCATTGGGGCCGACCACTCCGACCCGCATTCCAGCAGACACAATAAAGTTCAACCCCTCCACCAACGTACGATTCCCGATCTCACAGGTGACATCCTGCAGTTCGATCAGCCGTTTGGTCTTCCGCTCTGTCGCGGAGAAATCAATCTGGGCAGTGCTGCTTCGGGTTCGAGCGTTCAGGCCGGCTAGTTCGGTCATCAATTCGCCGGCTTTATCGATTCGTGCCTTGGATTTTCGTGTACGCGCTTTCGCTCCGCGCCGCAGCCACTCAATTTCCGAGTGAACCAGGTTTTCCAGAGCCTCCTGGCGTTTCGATTGAGCGTGCAGGAATTCTTCTTTCTTCTCCAGAAAGGTGCTGTAACCTCCACGAACTCGAAGCAAACCCTCGGGGTACACGCGGCTCAGTTCTGCCATCTCGGTTACGGTATTTTCTAGAAAATACCGGTCATGGCTCACGATCACGCACGCAAATTGCGCCCGCTGCAGAAGCTCTTCAAGCCATTCGATTCCGGCGAGGTCCAAGTGATTGGTAGGCTCATCCAGCAACAAAACATCCGGTGACTGAACCAGCGCCTCGACGATCGCGAGGCGCTTCTGCCAGCCTCCCGATAGCGTGGCGGCTTCCACTTCGAGGTCCTCGAAACCTGCCCGCCCCAGCGTCTCTGCCGAGTGGGTGCCGCGTTCCGCAGGGTCGGTTACCGAGCGTTGCATTGCTCTCTCGACCACAGTCCGGACAGCCGCACCGAC
>JASLEQ010000228.1 GCA_030151135.1 Candidatus Sulfotelmatobacter sp.
GGTAAACGAAGCCTGCAGTTGGAATGAATCCGAAACGCGCCGCGTGAACGACGCGACCAGCCCGTTGTAGTTCGAGAAGCCATAGTTGCCGACTTCAGTGACCGTGCTGAATCGTGGATCGGGCTGCGTTGCGGGCAACCCAACAAATCCCGCCGTGCCGAGTCCAGTCAAGCAGGAGGCCGAAGGAGCCGGCGTGACCGCATCGCAGAATGCGTTCAATCCTGCGTTTTCCGCCGCCAGGTCATACCCGTGGTTGCCAACATAATTCACGCTCACGGAATTCTTCGTTCCCAGTGCCTGCTGCACTTCAAGGTTCCATTCCAAGTAGCTGGGATAACGGATGTGACGCTGCGACGTTGTCAGTGTCGGCGGCGAGAATGCCGGGACAGCGGCAGAGATTTGCGCGAGAGTCAAACCAGAGTTGAAGCCGCCAACAAAGGCAGCGTTTGAGGCCGTTGCCGCGGTCTGCGCACTGCCCGCCAGTCCCGGAGCCAACAGGCCGGTCGTGATGAACGTATTCTTCAGCGGCGAGTTAGTGTCGAAGAGCGTCGCCACCGTCCCAGGGAAGACATCAGAAAAAAGACCAACGCCGCCACGGATGACGGTGCGTCCCTGGCCAAGCGGCTGCCATGCGAAACCAATCCGAGGTTCCCAACTGATCATCTGATCGTTCGGAAGCGCTTGGTTCAGTCCAGTCGCGATCGCCTGATTGTAGGGCTGCAAGGGATCGTGAGACATGCCCACGAACGAATTCGTCGGCCGCGAGAAGCAGTTCGTTTCGCAGACTGGATTGGAATTGTGCTCCGCGCGAAGCGAGACGTTCAGCCGCAAGCTCGGGCGAACGGACCATTCATCCTGCGCGTACATGCCCAGGGTATAAAGCGCCAGGGGTTGGGTTGGCCTCGATGCGAATGCCTGCTCGAAATTTGAAACCGTTCCGCCAAAGAAGCTGCTTTCATCCGCGAATACAGCGACCGGGATGGTTGCGAAATTCCCTCCAGGTGTGTAGTCCGTGAGGTCATTGCGACGGAAGTTTACGCCGAACCTGATGTTGTGCTTCCCGCGCATCCAGCTGTAGTCGTCAGAGATCTGGTATTGGGTGACGTTGCGTCCCTGTGGCCATGTGCCATAGAACGCGCTGCCGGGCGTGGTGAACTCGCCCCCGGAAAACGAAAGCTCATACGGAACCAAAGCTTGCGCGGCCGCAAGGTTCGGCGGTCCAAACACGGCGCTATACCACGATCCAGCGACGATGAACTGGTTAATACCGTTCATGCCGACCTGGTGCGTCTCCTGCAGTTGACCTTCATACTGCGGTTGCACGCTCGAGGCGTTCAATGCTGGATTCAACGGATCGGTGATCGTGGCCTGTAGGCCGTGATCGGTGCGGAAGTGGACGAACATACGGTCGCGACTGCCGATGTTCTGATCCACACGCGCCGTCATCAGCCACTCCGTCGTCAGGTTGTTGATGTTCGACTGGAACTTGTTGACGCAGTCGGCTCCGCCGGGCAAGGTCACGCCGCCATCGCAGCTTCCCGCAAGGGGAACGGCTCGAGATGCGCCTGGCGCGCTGTTATACAAACCGAAAATCTGGTTGTAAAAGGGAATCTCGGCGGCATTGCCGCTCGCGGTCAGATTCGCCAGCGTCGCCGTCTGGAATGCAGGACTGGGAATGAAGACTGGCTGTGAAGTGGGAATCAGCAGTCGCAATCCCTCCGTATCAAGAAAGAAGAAGGTCTTATCCTTCACGATCGGCCCGCCAAAAGAAGCGGCCCATTGATTCGCATTGTCGAACGAGCGAGGCGCGCCCGTGTTGTTCAGGAACCAATCGTTCGCGTTCAGCACGCGGCCGTTCCAGAAATATTCGGCATTCCCGTGAAACTTGTTGGTGCCGGATTTCGTGACATAGTTGACGTTCATGCCGGCAAGTTCTCCGTATTGTCCAGAGTAGCCGTTGTTCACGACTGTCGCGGTCGAGATGTCGTTCGCACCCAGGAGAAGGTTGGTCGCGCCAGAGTTATTCAAGTTCAGGAACGGATCGTTCTCGTTCATGCCATCCACTGTGAACAGGTTCGACGTGGCCGAGATCCCGAAGGTTGACGTGTTGCCATAGCCGCCCTGCGTGTTCATTGTGGCGCCGGGGGCAGTCTGAACGTAATACGTGAGATCGTTGCCCGGGTTAGGCATCTCCGCGACAATTTGCGGGCTGATCGTGGTGGAGACGTTTCCGTTATCCGTTTGGATCACGCCGCCTTGCGCCGTGACTTCCACCGTCTGGCTCGCACCCGCCACTTGCAAAGCGAGATTCACATTGCTGGTCTGCCCTACCGCCACGGTGACGTTCTGCCCCTGCCCGGCCTGAAAGCCTTGCGAGTTCGCCGTGACGTTATAACTTCCGGGATTGAGAAGCGAGAAGCGATACGCGCCGGTGCTGTTCGTCGAAGTGGTTTGCGTACTGCCTGTGTCGTTGCTCTTGAGTGTGACGGTGGCATTCGCAACTGCGGCGCCACTAGGATCGGTGACCGTACCCATTACATCGCCAGACGTGCGGGATTGGGCAACGGAAGTGGTGGGCACGAACAATGAAGCAACAACTACAGCCGAAAGCGAGACGAGCGAAACGAAATAAGATTTCATTGAGGAATTCTCCTGGGAGTGGGCAGTCGGAACAGAGGCAGTCGGGACACCTAGGGCAGAGACAATACGGGAAGCACCACAGCTATTGCGTGAACAAGCAAACAACATCGCAACTTCCCTAGACGGACTACTGGCGCGACGCTCTTGCGAGATCGTGCGGGTTGATTGTCGAGCGGAGCGGCGGGGCGGCCGAGCGGAAGGGACAGAGCCCCACTTCCAAACTTTTAATGCACCATTGTGAGTAGAAACTCAGTGAATGACATCATCGTGCAAGGTAGATGAATAACGGTATCAGGTGGTTGCTGTAATTGTTTCATAACTCAGTAGAGATAACGTCGCAATTACAAATAGCTAGAAGGATTTAGAGACGAGACGGGTACTATCGCCGGCAGGAAGTTGCGGCGGGAGCGCGGGAGGCGCATTCGTGACTTATTTACCCTTACAAATTCCTTTGATCGTCGGAACGGCGTCGGCGTTGCCTGCGCAAAACAAGAAATGCTCCGCTAAGTAAAACAAGGAGAGCCATGCCGCTCCAGAAATTCATGAGGGGATGGAGCCAAGTTTGCAGCAGAGCAACGGTTACGGAAAGGAGACCGATGATCGAACCCCATCTGCCGAGCGGCGAGCGAAGTGAGAGCGCGGACAATTCGCTCCGGGTAAGACTGCTGCGGAAGCGGATGTGCGCAGCGAGGGAGATGAGCCAGGAGAGAATCATCCCGGTGAAAG
>JASLEQ010000247.1 GCA_030151135.1 Candidatus Sulfotelmatobacter sp.
GGTCTGCGACCTTCAGTTGATCGAGCACCGAAACCACCGGCAAACGGCCGATGAATTCCGGAATCATACCGAAGCGAATCAGATCTTCCGGCGCGATCGCCTTCATCATCTGCTCCGGGTTGATCGACGGTTGATGCTGCCGCGATCCGACGCGGCCATGGTCTCGTCCTCTTTCCCAAATCCCAGCGCGTGCCCGCCAATCCGACGCTGGACGATCTTGTCCAGGCCGATGAACGCGCCGCCGCAAATGAATAAAATGTGCTCCGTATTGACCTGGATGTACTCCTGGTGCGGGTGCTTGCGACCGCCCTGTGGCGGGACGTTGCACGTCGTGCCTTCGAGAATCTTCAACAGCGCCTGCTGCACGCCTTCACCCGAAACGTCGCGGGTAATCGACGGATTCTCGTCTTTGCGGCCGATCTTATCGATTTCGTCAATGTAGATGATGCCGGTCTGCGCGCGGGCGACGTCGCCGTCGGCGGCCTGCAGCAGCTTTAGAATAATGTTTTCGACGTCTTCGCCCACGTACCCGGCTTCCGTCAGGGTAGTAGCGTCCACAATCGCGAACGGAACATCAAGCATCTTGGCCAGCGTCTGCGCCAGCAAAGTCTTGCCGGTACCCGTGGGGCCAACCAGCAGGATGTTGGATTTCTGCAGCTCGACTTCGCCGGTGCGCTGCCGGTTCATGAAAACGCGCTTGTAATGGTTGTAAACGGCGACGGAGAGCTTCTTTTTCGTCTGCTCCTGCCCGATCACGTACTCGTCGAGGAAGGTTTTCACTTCCTGCGGCTTCGGCAGGTGGTTGGGAGCGGCCGCCGGACTGGCTTCGGCGCGGTCGTCCTCGAGAATCGAGTTACAAACGGCGACGCATTCGTCGCATATATAAGCCCGCGGATAATCGCTAGGCGATGAAATCAATTTCGCTACCGCGTCCTGCGATTTATGGCAGAACGAGCAGCGAAGCACTTCTTCGGTTCCAGTCCTGGATCTCACAGATACACTCCTTAGACCGCCGGCACGCTATGAGTCGCCTGTCTCAAACCTGCGCAGGCTGATCTCGTTTCTGCGGGTCGCCTAGACCCCGAAGCTAGCATGCTTCCCCACCCTGAATTTCTAGAAAGTTTACTCCGCCTTTCGGAAAAATTCCTAAGGCGGAGCCATTACTTTAGTGGGATTTGTATGTGTAGCACCGATGACCTCGGTAATGCTACTTGTGCTTGTAGATGATATCGTCGACCAGGCCGTATTCCTTCGCCTGTTGCGCGTTCATGATGAAGTCGCGCTCGACGTCCTTCTCCACTTTTTCCAGCCGCTGGTTGCAATGCTTCGCCAGCAATTGGTTGGTGATCTCGCGCATGCGCAGGATCTCGCGCGCATGGATGTCGATGTCCGTTGCCTGTCCGCTCAGGCCGCTCATCAGCGGCTGGTGGATCAGGATGCGTGAAGTGGGAAGGGCATAGCGCTTGCCCGGCGCGCCGGAGGCCAGCAACGTCGCCGCCATGCTGGCCGCCTGCCCGATACAGATCGTGGCCACGTCAGGGCGAATGAATTGCATCGTGTCATAGATCGCCATGCCCGCCGTAATCGATCCGCCCGGCGAATTGACGTAAAGGGAAATGTCTTTCTCCGGGTCTTCGGCTTCGAGAAACAACATTTGCGCAATGATCAAATTGGCAACGTTGTCGTCAATGGGTGTCCCGAGAAAAATGATGTTGTCGCGCAGCAGCCGGGAATAAATGTCGTACGCGCGCTCGCCCCTGCTGGTTTGCTCGATCACCATGGGCACAAGCATGATTGCCGCTCCTTATCGCATCACCTGTCCACACTTTCACCCCATGTCGTGCTCAGGTTGAAAGTGGAAATCAGGGGAAAGCCGCCCGCCCTATGCGGACCGGCTGTAGAGTACATCGAGTGTTTTTTCGTTACGAATACGCGTTCGGATTCTATCGAGCGACCCATCCTGCGTCAAACGAGTGCGCACCTGCTCGGGAGTCTGCTGCGACTGCCGCGCCAGGCTCGCGATCTCGCGGTCGACCTCGTCGTCTCCCACTTCGATCTTCTCCGCGTCGGCAATCTTTTCCAACAGGAGCGAAGCCCTCACCTCCCGCGTCGCCGCATCGCGTTGCCCGTCGCGCAAGCGGGCAAAATCCATCTTGCGCATGTCTTCCGCGCGCATGCCTTGCTGCGCTAATGCCCGCAAACCGCGCTCCAGCCGAATCTCGATCTGGTTTTCTACCATCGCATTCGGGACCGGGAACTCGTTGAGCTTGACCAGTTCGTCCACCAGCTTGTCTTTGCCTTCGTGCTCCGCACGATGCTTCTTCTCGTGCTCCATCCCTTCGCGGACCTTCGCCCTTAACTCGTCGGCGCTCTTTAGGTCCTCCTGCCCCAACTCCTTGATGAACTCCTCGTTCACTTCAGGCAGTACCTTTTTCTTCAACTCTTTGACCGTCACCTGGTATTCCACCGCTTTACCAGCCAGCCGCTGGTCGCCGTAGTCCGCCGGATAGCTGACATCGAAGGTCTTCTCGTCGCCCGGCTTGGTGCCGCGCAGGTGCTCGGTGAACTCCGCCACCGTATTCTTGCCGCCGATCTCCACCATCACCGATGGAACTTCCACCGGCTTGGCCTCGGCATCGGACTTGTCGCGTCCGGCAAAGCTGATCTGCACGTAATCGCCATCCTCGGCCGCGCGGTTCTCGATCGGTTCGTAGGTGGCACGCTGCTCGCGCAGATTGTT
>JASLEQ010000273.1 GCA_030151135.1 Candidatus Sulfotelmatobacter sp.
TATGACAAGGTTGCGGATCTTGCGAAATCCGCAGGCATCGCGTCGGTAAAGGCCACTCCCGCAATGGCTCTGGGATCGTATGACGCGTCGCCGCTTGATATGGCCGGAGCCTACACGGTCTTTGCAAATAATGGGATTCGCCTGTCACCCATTCTGTTGCGGTCGGTGCGCAATGGAAAGGGTGATGTCATCGCGAACTACAACACCGATCAACGTACCGTACTTGACCCGCGAATCTCCTACGTCATGACCAACATGATGGAAGGTGTGATCAACAATGGCCTGGGATACACGGCCGTTCGACTGCGAGGCTTTACGCAACCAGCGGCAGGGAAGACTGGAAGTTCGCATGACGGATGGTTCGCCGGGTACACATCGAATCTGCTTTGCATCGTCTGGGTCGGATACGACGATTACAGCGACCTGAGATTGAGCGGTGCCATGACCGCCGCGCCTATCTGGACCGAGTTTATGAAAAAGGCGGCGACCCTGCCGCAGTACTCCGATATGCGCGAGTTCTCCCAGCCTTCGGGCGTCGTCGATGTGCAGTTAGACAAGGCCACCAATCGGCTCGCGACTCCGAACTGTACCGACGATTACGTTTCCGCATTCGTGGCAGGCACCGAGCCGCATGATACCTGCGAGTCCCAGCAGGGATTTAAAGGCTTTCTTTCCAAGATCTTCGGAAGTGGCGACAAGCCGGTGATGCCCCAAAACGCAAGCCAGGCAGCGGCAAACCCGCAAGACCCGAATATTCAGCAGGATCCGAAGAAAAAGAAAGGCTTTTTCGGGAAGATCGCCGGCATTTTTAAGGATGACAAAAGTTCGGCTCCGGTGTCTAAACCAGCAGACACGGGTCAGTCAGCGCCCCATTAGCTGCGGATTTGCGTGATTGCGCGACGGGCGTATGGGTTGACGGCATAAAATTCGCGGCAGCGCATTCTGAACTGTGCCACAATGATGGCAACTGCTTGGGGGTGGCCCATGGCTTTCTACCCGAAAGGTCCGCTGGCTTCAGTCTCTCTGCTGACAGTCTTTGTCCTCTCTCTTTCCCTGACATCGATGGCCCAAGTCTCGCATTCGGAACAGGTGCAGATTGCGCCGCCGCTGATGCGCACCATTGATCCTCCCAAGTCGGACGCAACGGTCGTCGAACTCGAAGAGCGCGGCGATGAGTTGCGGATGCAAAAACTATATCTTGATGCCATCGATTACTATCGCGCGGGCTTGGTGAAGGAGCCTAAGTCTGCGCGGTTGATCAATAAAATCGGTATTGCCGAGTTGATGATGCAGCGCTATCGCGAGGCGAAGAAGAGCTTCGAGGATGCTATCAAGGCTGATCGCAAATTTGCCGATGCCTCCAACAATCTCGGTGTGGTGTATTACGAAGAGCGGAAGTATGGCCCGGCCGTGAAGCAGTATCGTCGTGCAATCGCCATCGATGCAACTTCGGCGTCCTTCTATAGCAATCTGGGGGCAGCGCTATTCTCGAAAAAAGAGTTCGAGCCCGCTGTGCAGGCCTATCAAAAAGCGATGGAGATTGATCCAGATGTGTTTGAGCGTACTTCGCGAGGCGGAGTGCAGGCGCAACTGCCGAGTCCGGAAGACCGCGCGCACTATGACTATACGGTCGCAAGACTGTACGCCAAAATGGGACTTTCAGACCGCTCCCTCGAGTATCTGCGGAAGGCGATGGAAGAAGGATACAAGGACATGAAGAACGTGTACAAAGATACGGAGTTTGCTGGCCTGCGAAAAGACAAGCGCTTTACGGAATTAATGACGATGAAGACCGCTGCGCTGCCGGAGTAGGTAGAGCGCCCCCTGGTGCAGACCCCCGGTCTATTTCCCCAATTCTGACCTGACTTCGACTTTGTCCACGAATGTCGTAGTCTGTGCGGTCTTGCACAAACGGAGTCATGGTCATGCTCTCACGCAACCATCCTCGAAGAGAACGGGACAAACACCATAGGCGAGCTTTTACAAGATTTTACAAATTTAGACGGAACTTCTGCCGAAACCGGTGTTTAATCTCCTCAACAACTCCTGAAAACAACAGGGTGAGTAAGGAGAAACGGTAGAACCCATCGGATGCTGACCCGAGCACGCCCCAAGCAAGCTTCCGATGGGTTTCTTTTTTGAACCCAATTTCCCCAATACGCTCGTGAGCCCTACGAGATCGCAAGCATCACTGCACTGTCGGATGTTCCGTCAGATACGCTTCCAATACTTTCTTCCATTTTCCCTGAGCCTTGAGGATCATTTCGACGGCGTCTCGCAGTGCGCCCTCCCCTCCGGCATGGGGTGTGATGTAGTGGGATCCCCGCTTCACCTCAGCGCGGGCGTTCTGGACAGCAATGGCAAGACCGGCATAGCGCATGGCCGGAAGGTCGACGATGTCATCACCCACGAAACACGCTTCGTCGAGGCCAAGTCCAGCCTGCTTTACCGTATCTTTGAACGCTCGCCCCTTATCGTGAATTCCCTGGAGCACAAATTCAAGCTTGAGATCTCGAGCGCGGAGCGCAACCGTTTCCGAGTAACGCTTTGTGATTAGACCTGTGCGAAGGCCGCCCAACCGGGCAAGCGAAATGGCCACACCGTCGTGGGCATGAAAGCCTTTGAATTCGATGGATCCCCGTGCGCTAAGCTGAGTGTTTTCTGTCGTTTTATCCTGCTGTGGCAGAAAGTACATCTTGCCATCGGTGAGGACGCCGTCGACGTCAAAGAGCAGCAGTCTGATTTTGCGGGCGCGCGCCTGAGCAGAGGTTTTTGGCATCGCTGGGATTCTAACAAGGGGCAGGCATCCCAACGAAGTGGTTGTGATTCTGAATAAAGTGGGCCCACCGTTCTGACAATAGATCGTGATAC
>JASLEQ010000310.1 GCA_030151135.1 Candidatus Sulfotelmatobacter sp.
AAGAAAACAGTCGCATCGGCAACCAGACCGGCGGCCGCGTCTTCCTGTTTCTGCACACCGATGACTTCTGGAGGGACTACAAAGCATGGACCGCAAAAGGAGTGAGATTCGTCAGGGAACCAAAACAAGAAGAATACGGAACAGTAGCGGTCTTCGAAGATCTCTACGGCAATAGATGGGACCTGCTCCAACTGAAAGCTGACAGCCGATAGCGATGGCTGACAGTTAAATCGCCATCGCTCCCACTTCCTTTTCCACCTCAACCGTATCGACCATCACGATCGCGTCCCACGGACAGCCATCCAGGAAACATCCGTCCGGCCCTTTGCTCAGGCACTTCTTGCACCCAATGCATAGCGCCGGATCAATCTGAATTCTTCCGAACGGCGGATGGTCTTCGTCCGGCACCCAGAACATGCAGTCTTCCACCGGACAGTACTCCACGCAGGCCGGCGAACCGGCGCATCCCGTGCAGCACTCGGTGATAACGGCGAGCTCTTTCGGTTTCTTCTTCCGTGGAGTGGCGAGCCCCTTCGATTTCGGCTCAAACTTCAATTCATCGGGGACCATCCCCACGGCCTTCACGGCTCCAGGTGCGGCAGGCATGGCGGGCATTATACCCCGAAAATCAAACGGCGGAGTCAAAACTCCGCCGCCTGCCCTTGTCGACCGTCACACCCGCATTCTAGTGACGGTCATTGTCCCCGTGTTCGTGCCGCCACTTCCAATATTCCCGCTGGCGCTTCGCATCCAGCTTGTCGTAGTCAACATAGGCCTCGTGCCGTCCTTCCAGCCAATGCCGGTACGTATCGTCTTCCGTCCGATCCCAATTGTGATAGTCCTTATGGGATGAATCGTAGACCCGGTGTTCCCGCTCTTCCTGTTCGTGCCGCTCGTGATCGTCCTGCGGCTTGGGTAGCGCCAGTGCCCCGACAGGCGCCAACAGCGCCCCCGACAGGCAAAATGCCGCCAAAGTTTTTATTCCAGATCGCATTGATTTCCTCCTAAGTACCGCCGGACTTCGATGCTGCCCTGTCCCCTCTCAGTTGGCATTTCAGAAAAACACCTCGGTTCTACAACAACCCCTCTCGTCGCCTACTGCGTTCGCCTGATGTCTTTGCTCACACTGCCTGCCTTCCCTGCCAGCCGAGTCTTCTCATTCCTGCTACATTCTTCGGCGGAGATTCTGCCCATGAAATCATTCGCCGCCGCGATTGGATTTGTCGTACTTTCTTCTCTGACGGCCGCCTCGCAAACCGTCAACCTTTGGCCCGGGATCGCTCCCGGCTCCGAACATTGGACGCAGAAGGAACAATCCTTCGAAGCTCCCTACGGAACGGTTCTCATTGATGTCGTAACTCCAACTTTGACCTTGTATTTGCCTGAAAAGGCAAAGTCGACCGGCACTGGAGTCATTGTTGCGCCGGGCGGGGCTTGCGTCGCCTTGGCGATGAAGCATGAAGGTACCGATGTCGCCGAGTGGCTGCGGGCGCGCGGCATTGCCGCCTTCCTGCTGAAATATCGTTTACAGGAGAAGAAGGGAGAAGGAATTCCGTCGGATATCAACTTCGACGAGGCCTGCAAATACGGAATCGCCGACGGCATTCAAGCCTTGAAAGTCGTTCGCGCCCACCCAGCCGAATGGGGCGTCGCACCCGATAAGATCGGATTCCTCGGATTCTCCGCGGGCGCCATGGTGACCAGCGGAGTGTTGCTCCAGGCGGATGACAAAGCACGGCCCAATTTCGCCGCTCCCATCTATGGCGCGCCGTTCGGCGCTATGCCGAAAATACCAGCAACACTGCCTCCAGTCTTTATGGCGTGGGCCCAGGATGATGGCCTGGTGCGCGAACCGATCGAGAAGTTTTACGCTGCATTATCGGCCGCTGGCGTCAAACCCGAAGCGCACATCTACTCCGCAGGCGGTCACGGCTTCGGAATGAAAAAGCAAGGCACCACTAGCGATCACTGGATCGATGAATTCTATTGGTGGATGCTCGCGAATGGGTTTGGAAAAAAGTAGTAGCCACGTTCTTCAGGCAATTCGATATGGATTTGCCGTGGGTTGCCACCGAGTTGGGCGGCGCGCATCGTTTGTAACTCGCAATGTCACCGCAAAACGCCAAAAAGCTTTTCTCCGTGATGGACCAGTAAATCGTGATCACGGCGGTCGGTCGCGTATCATGTCTGTCAAGGCTCGCTCCGGGCCCAAATCACGCTGCAAGAATTTGTTGAGAGCACGTTCCATCTATGGCCAAGAATTTTCGTGTATTTGCTACCTGCGACATCGGGGAAGCCATCGATATGCTGCGCAGCCGCGGATACGAGGTCGAAGTGTATCCGGGGCCCGCGGCGCCGCCAAAAAACTTGATCATCGAAAAAACGAAGACCGGCATCGACGGCCTGATTACCACTCTTCGGGATCCCATCGACGCCGAAATTTTCGAGGCCGGAAAGGGAACATTAAAGGTCGTCGCTCAGATTGCGGTCGGTTTCGACAACATCAACCGCGCCGATGCCAACAAGTACAAAATCCCTTTCACTCACACCGCCGACGTGCTCACTGAAGCAACGGCTGAGTTTGCTTTCTTCATGATGGGCGCTCTCGCCCGAAAAATGTGGACCGCGGAGCATCTCACTCGCGAAAACCGTTGGGGATTCTGGCACCCGTATCTTCCCTTTCTCGGAGATGAGGTCACTGGCAAGAATGTCGCGGTAATTGGCACGGGCAGAATTGGCTTGGCGTTTATCAAGAAGTGCATTGGTTTCGATATGAACGTGCTCTGTTACGATCCCGCTTATCAGAATGACGCGTTCGTGAAGACGGTAGAAGAAATCAATTCTTTGCGTCACGCCCGTGGATTGGTTCGTGAGAAGCCATGGATCAAATATGTCGACTTCGAGGAAGCCTTGCGTCATGCCGATTTCGTCAGTGTGCATGTACCGCTGCTGCGCGAGGGCGAGAGCAAGACGCCTACGTATCACCTCTTCAACGAGAAGACGTTGCAGTTGATGAAGCCAACAGCATTTCTGATCAACACATCGCGAGGACCAGTCGTCGACGAGGCTGCTCTGGCGCGGGCCTTGCGCGAAAATTGGATCGCCGGCGCCGCGCTCGATGTCTACGAGAAGGAGCCTCTGCCCAAAGACTCTCCGTTGCGCGACGAATCCATCGCCGACAACGTCCGGCTAATGCCTCATTTCGCCAGCGCAGCCAAGATCACCCGCCTTTCTATCGATCCCGAAAAGGGGATGGCCGGGCGATGCGCTCAAGGCCTTATTGATGTCCTCGAACGAAACTATGGCGGCGATATCTCGAAAATGCCATATGTAGTGAATAAAGAAGCATTTAAGTGATGCTGCATCGAGTATCTCTTTAACAG
>JASLEQ010000314.1 GCA_030151135.1 Candidatus Sulfotelmatobacter sp.
CCAGAGCGATGGAACGTTGGCCTCGGCAATCACCAGGATCATGCGCGCCATGCGCAGGATCGAGCTCCATTCCGAAGAGAATTGCGAACCCATATCCAGCAGGACGACGTCGAAGGCGTTCTGGGCGACGTTCACTGCCCGGTCCAGCAGGTTCACATCAATAGCTTGCCACTCCTCTGGCTGGGTAATCCCGCCGAGAAGTTCGAGCTTGGTTTTGTGCTTGGTCAGAAGTCCCGACAGAAAGTGGCTATCGAGGCGGGAGATGCTCTCCACCGCATCACGCACCGTGAACTTCGGCTGCAGATCGAGCAGCAGATGCGCATTCCCCAAGGGACGCGCAAAGTCCAGCAACACCGTTCGCTTTTGTCCGAAGGTTGCCAGTTGCACACCCAGGTTCACCGCCACGGTCGTCGTGCCCACGCCCCCTTTTGCTCCCATCAGCACCACTAACTTGTCCTGGGAAACAAAATCGCGCTCATTCCGATCGGTGGCAAACTCGAGAAGGATTTTCTTGACCGCGTCGCTTGGTACAGGCTTTGCCAGGAAATCCTGAACGCCACTCCGCATCGCTTCCAGTAAGAGTCCCGGCTCCGGAGGCGCAGCCGCCGAGCAAGCGACCACCCTGATCGCCGGCAAAGAACGGCGAAGGTTCGCGGCAAACGTAAAGAACGGCGCAGGGTTCCGCGCCAGGTCCAGAAAAACGATCTGCGGCGGGTTCGCGCCCAGGTCGGGCATTCGCTCCGTCGGAACCGTCCACTGCACCACAGACGAGATCATCCCCGTCTGTTCAAGACTCGCCAATAGCTGCGCAGAGCTTGTTAAGTCACTGCTCGCAATCGCTGCTGTCAGCATAGTTCCAAGCACCCACTCTCTATTGCCGAAGCGGTCCGTCCCCCGGACCGCTTTCCGTCATTCCCGCTCATTTGCTACCGGGAGTTTTCGTTTGATTCGAATCCAGGAACGGCACAGGCATCTGCGGGCCATGTGGCACTTGTTCCGGCATCAACGGCTTCACAATGCGCGGCGTCACCACCACCATCAGCTCGGTCTTGCTCTTGTTGAAGTTATGACTCTGGAACAGCTTGCCAAGCACCGGGATGTCGCCAATCCACGGAATCTTTTCCATCTGGTTGGTTACGGTGTTGTCGAGCAAGCCCGCGATCGCGAAGCTCTGTCCGTCCCGCAGCTCCATGTCGGACTCGACCCGCCGCGTTGAAATCGCCGGGATGAAGAAGCCCTGCAGCGTCACCGCGTTCGTATAGTCCAACGAACTGACTTCCGGTTTCACCTTGAGGTGAATGATTCCATCCGTGGTGTACACCGGGGTGAAGCTCAGGCGCACGCCATATTCTTTGAACTGAATCGTGATCGTACTGCCCGCGCCGCCAGCCCCAATTTGCGGTACCGGGTATGGGAACTCGCCGCCGGCCAGGAAACTCGCTTCCTTGCCCGACTCCGTCATCAGGTTCGGTTCCGCTAGGATCTGGAGAACGTTCTGCTCCTGCAGAGCGCGAATGGTCGCCGCAAAGTTGATGTCGGGCCGCGAGATGAAGATGTTCAGCAAATCGGTGACACCGATCGAGCTGTTGGCCGCGGAAGTGGTGGTGCTGCTGGATTGCGCCGATCCCACCAGGTTCGGGGGACCAAACTGCTGGGTGCTGAGTGTGCCCACGTTTTTCGCGCCCGGCAAGCTCATCAGGTTGATGCCGAATTGGTTGATCGCCGTCCGGTCCACTTCCGCGAAACGCACCTGCAATAAAATCTCGGCGTTCTGCGCGAGCGAAACGTCCATCATGTTGATGACCTTCGGGGCAGCGCTCTTCACGATCTCGACGATCTTGTCCGCCACCGCGCCGGAAGAGATGCTTCCCGACAGGATGACAGCGTCGTTCGCCGACTCGATATGAACATCTTCCGAAGGAAAGACTTCGTGGATCTTTTGCGCGAGCCCCTGCACATCGATGCTCACCAGCACGTCGTAAGCAATGCTCTGGTGGGCCTCATCCCATATCAGCAGCGATACTCCGCCCGGCCGCTTGCCGTTGATCAACACCTGGTTCGGGTTCACCACGATCGCCTCGGCGATGGATGGGTCCGCGAGCGACACCCGACGGATGCGCTCAGGCGACGTCACAACCACCGACCGGCCTACCAGGATGTGGAGTGGTTGCGGTTCCTCCGAAATCTGTTCCTGCCCTGCAGGGTTTGGCGCGGGCGCACCCGCGGGCGGGGCACCCTGGTCACTTGGTTGCTGTGCGAATGCTGCCGATGCAGCCAGCACAACGAGCGTACAAAGCGCATGAGACAGTCTGAAAGCGTGTCGCACTTCAGAATCGATCTGCACAGGTTCTCCTAACGATTAATTCGAGGCCGGGAACGATTTGTTTTCACGTTTGTCGCCGGTAATCACTTCCACCGTGTAGTTCTGCGGAACGCTCGGGCCTGCTGGTCTCCGCGGCAACACGGCCTTGGGAGGGGTAGCTCCCGCCGACGAAAACAGCGCTGCTTCCAGCACGGGAGCGGGGTCCATCTTCTTCGTGTCAATCGTGTTGCGCAGCGCCAGCTGGATCTTTCCCTGGGCACTGCCCATGGCCAGCGTCCCGGCGTCGTCCGGCGTCACCAGCAACGTGATCACCGGTACTGTCTGTGGCTTGCCCTCGCGGTCTTGCTCGATCTTCTGCCCGGCTGCCAGCACCTTTACGTTCTGCAGGATCGTCTTCGTGATGTTGGAGTTCGAGTTGTTTTGCGCCGAGATACGTCCCGTCACCAGCACATCCACCATCGTTCCCGGAGTCACGAATCCAGCTACGCCGATCACTTCGTTTACCGCCACCGAAATCGCGCGCATGCCGGCAGGAATGGTCGCCGGCAATCCGACTCCGGCTTCCGTCGGCGCTAACTTGCTCTCGAGAACCGGTTCATTCCCCGCCAAGTCAGTCAACGTCGCGCGACCCACGCAGTCCTGCACCCGGGTATACATGCCGGCGACCGGCTGGTTCGAGGGCCAGGGAATGACAGTGAGGTTCGACTCATCCAGCCGGGTGCCGAGCGGAAGCGGTCGGCTCGCAACGACCAAGGTTTGCATGGAGACCGTCGGGACGTTGGCGGCCTTCTTGAACTGCTGGTACACGAATGCGCTCAGCAGAAAAGCCACTACCACCGCTACCGCTAGTCCGACCAGGAGACGATTTGTGTTCATCGATTACCTCTTCGAAAACTTCAGGCAAGAACCGCTTTCGCTATAACACCAGGCGCGTCGCGCAGTAACATACCAACGTCGCCGCTGCCACAGCGACTCCAAAAGGCAACTTCATCCGCGCCGGATTATCGATCGACATCTCGGGGTTCGGCTTCAACCCGAACGCCCAGAAGCCCCGTATCAGCACTTTCATATTCCGGAAGGTCTCAATCACGCGATGCGCATACAACATCTGGAACATCGCCATGAGACCCGCACCGAGAATGCTGCCAAACAACACAAAAAGAACCAGCACAGGTCCGAGGAAGGCTCCTACCGCACCCATCAGCTTCCAATCGCCTGCGCCGAGCACCCGAATCAGAACCGGAGTTAAAAGAAGGAGCATGGCAGCCCCTGCTCCCTCGAGCGCAAAAAGCATGCCGTGCCAACCGCCTATCGCGGTGTGCACGGCAATGCCCAGCAGTAAACCAGGTATTGTTAACCAGTTGGGCAGTCGGCGTGAGCGCCAGTCCAGCAAAGCTCCGGTTAAAGTCAGTGCCAGAGTCAACACCCAGATTGTTTGCGCCGATTGCATTCTTGTCCTTACTCCTGTTTGACAATGCCTTTGTACTGCCACTCAAGGCATTGCTCGTTAGGTCATGTTCGAAGAAGCGTTTGCGAAGGCGTTCTGTATCGCTCCGGACAATCCATTGATCGCAGCGAGACAGGCAAGGGCAATCAGGGTCATGAGGAGCGCGTACTCCGTCAGATCCTGACCTTCCTCTTCCTTCCAGAGCCGTTTTGCCAACTGCTTCATAGGCGTTTTTTCACCTCGACATACTTTCGATTTTGTATTGCTGGGGAGAGCCGGGCGTTTCCCCAGCCGTGCTCCCCTTATGTCGTTGCCGCAGAGGCTGGGACCTAGGTGAGGTTGGTGACGGCGTTTGCGAAGGCATTGCCGATCGCAGTCGCCAGGTTCTTCATGGCCAGTACGGTGGCGAGGGCGATCAGGGTCAACAACAGAGCGTATTCCGTCAGATCCTGACCTTCTTCTTCCTTCCAAAGCCGCATCATCATGTTCTTCATTGAGTAACCTTTCGAGTGAAGTCTGAGAGCGACGCAGGGAAGCCGCTCTACTCCTGCTACTTGCATTTCCACAGCCAAAATTAGAAAAACCTAAGTTCTTGATTCCAAAGCGAAACCACCCTCCAAATCAGGACTACGATCACCTAAGTAATTGGTCTTTCGTAACATTTTGTGAACGCTGCCCCATCCAGCCAACTCAGGAAGGTGACACATTTTGTGACAAGGAAAGCAGCTCGATTCCACCTTCAGAGTGTCTGCTTTTCGGATGAAAATGAAAAGGAGGCCGGTTGGGCCTCCTTTTGAAACCATAAGCATGTGTCGGCTCTAGTGCGCGATCACCATCTCCGAAGTGCTGGAAAGGGTCAGCGCGGACTTCGAAACAATGGGCGCCACGAAATGGAACGCATAGCTGACTTGGACCTTCACGGTGCAGCCAGGATAGTTTTGCGTCGTACTGACGGTGCACTCCGTGGGTCCGTTATTGTTCACAAAGCTTGCGGTTGCCGTTACATCCGCAGCCTTCATCGATGACGGGACGCGATTGGTGACGTAATTCTGGATCTGGGTTGCCGTTGCCCCGTTGGGGCTGCTCGCCCCGTTGGCGGTATCGCAACTTCTGTCGCCGCCGCAGTTGTATCCGTTCACCATCGCCCACCGAGCTGCATCCCGCGCTGCGGAGGAAACAAAGTGATAGGCAAACAGCGCGCGTCCGAAATCGATGATGCCAAACATCAACATCAGGAAACCGGTGAGCACGATCGCGTACTCCACCAGCGTGCTTCCTCGTTCTCGTTTCGCTTTACTCGTTTTCCGAAGCCGCATACTTCTCCGTCCGGCGATCAGTAGGGGGTAACCCGCAGGTTGGCGGTATTGCTCACCGCGAATGAATTGGAAATCCCTGGATAATGGAACAGTGGAGTGAACGTGCCCGAGGCAGTTACCGACAGCGTTATGACCCAGTGCGCCCCCGCGCTGCAAGTGCCCGCCGAGGGGTTAATGTTGATATCGCAGCTTGACGCTGATGTAACCGTTCCTCCGCTGTCGCATCCGCAGGAGGTCGACGAGGCTACGTGTAAGTTCGCCGTAGCCTGACCGTTGGTGGGCGTTCCCGAAGTCGCCGCATTGAAGTCCTTTTGCGCCGCATTGGTAATCCCGGT
>JASLEQ010000332.1 GCA_030151135.1 Candidatus Sulfotelmatobacter sp.
TGCGACTGCAGCCCGCGATCCATTTACGCAGTTCAATCCCGACCCGGTCACAGGGCGGCTGATTCCATCGTCGCGCTGGCAGCAGTTCGGCGCCACGATCGGGGGGCCGATCATCAAGAATAAGTTGTTCTTCTTCGGTGATTATCAGACCACCCGCCAGAAGAACGGCATCAGCAACCAGGAAACCATCCCGACCTCCCTCGCCAAGAGCACTTGCGTTATCGGAGGGACTTACTGCGATTTGAGCGACTACGCTTCGATCATTGCCGCCAACGGCTCGCCGTACATCTATGATCCAGCTACAGGAGCAGCGGATGGTAGCGGACGATCTGTGTTTTGCGGGCCGCTCGGTGTCGTGCCCGCTGCAGGCTGCGCGGGAACGACCGGTGGGACATCGAATCAGTATCTGATTCCAGTGACGTACCTGTCGCCAGCAGCGATGAAGATGTTGGCGGCGTTTCCTACACCAACCAACAACGGCACCTGTGCGGCGTCAGGTACAACCGGTTGTCTGAATAACTTCGTGGGAGCCGGAGCTGGTCCGTACAACCAGAACAGCTTCGATACGCGCATTGATTTTGCAGCCAGTCAGACGATCAGCGTTTTCGGTCGGTTCAGCTTGAACTACTTCTCTTTGTCTGGAGCGCCGAGCCTGGGCGCCGTAGGCGGCGTTGGCTTCGGGCCTGGAGGGCTGGCCGGAAGTTCCAATGTTCACAACTACAGCCTATCAACTGGCGTCACCAAGACATTCAGTTCCTCGTTGCTGGGTGACTTTCGCTTCGGTTATTTCAAGTACAACCCGCTTACGAACAAGCCGGATGCAGGCAAGGCAGCAATGACGGCATTTGGCATTCCCAATGCGAACTTTGGGGATAACTTCACGTCCGGACTGGGCGAATTCGACATGCAAAACTCGAGCGGCAACAACACGAGTACCAACCTGTCGAATTTCGGTGATGGTCTTGGCGTCGCTCGCTGCAACTGCCCGCTGATCGAAAGCGAACAGCAGTTTCAGTGGGTCGGCAACATGACGAAGATGAAGGGGAACCACCAATTTAAATTTGGCGCGGATATCCGCTATGCGATGAACCTGCGGGTACCGAGTGATTCCAATCGCACCGGCGTGTACGCGTTCAGCAGCGGAGTCACGGGCGACGCGGGCGAAGGTGGTCTGGATCTCGCGACCTTCCTGCTTGGTGATGTAAGCAACCTTAGCCGCTACGTAAGCACCAGTACGAACGCGGCGGAGCGCCAGCATCGAATGTTTTACTACGGGCAGGACACTTGGCGCGCAACCCAAAAGTTGACCGTGAATTACGGGCTGCGGTGGGAAGTGTATTTCCCGGAATACGTCAACGGCGCGCTTAAAGGCGGATTCTCGAACATCGTTCAAGGCTACGATCGGGTGGCCGGTGTGGGAGGAATCGGGCTCAACGGCAACATCGATAACAAGTGGAGCTACTTCGCTCCGCGTCTTGGAGCGGCCTATCAATTGAACCAGAAAACCGTGGTCCGGATGGGCTACGGCCGCAGCTATGACATGGGCGTGTTCGGCTCGAACTTTGGACACGCGGTCACGCAGAACCTGCCCGTGCTGGCCAGCCAACTAGTGCAGCCAGCTGAGACGAATCGATTTGCGGCGTTCTCACTGGACGCTGGGCCTCCGATCTTCAATTTCCCCGCGATTCCGGCGAATGGATTGTTGCCCGTCGCGGGCCCGCAGTGTTTCCAGGCCTCATACACGGATGCGGCGGGAACCCTGCATGTGCCGCAGTGCACGCAGCCGCATATTCGTCCAACCTACCAGCGGCTCCCAACGCTGGATTCCTGGAACGCCACTGTGCAGCGGCAACTCGATCCCAACACGTACATCGAGGTTGCCTACATCGGTAATAAAGGTACAAATGGTTTTGCTGGTGACGGAAACACTTACAACGTGAACCAGCCTTCAATGAACGGCTACTGCGCTGACGCGGCATGCACGACGGCTACGACCCAGGCATACCGCAGACCCCTGTACAACGATTTCACGTACACCGGTTACGCAGATCCGTCTAACAATCCGACAAACTTCCCCGGTGCGCCTAGACAGGCGCCTGGAGTTTTGCAGTGCTGTTCGACAGACCAAGGCAACTATCTTGGAAACAATGCAAGCAGCATCTATAACGCGCTGCAGATCAAAGTCGATCATCGCTTCTCGCACGGCCTGCAGTTCCTTTCGCATTACACGTTTGCTCACGCGAACAAATACGACAGCAACTACTATGCCGACGATCCAGCGGTTGCCTATGGGCCTGACGACCAAGTTAGAAATCACGTGTGGGTGACCAGCGGAGTTTATGCATTGCCGTTCGGCAAGGGGCAGAGTTTTGCTGGGAACGCTGGACGCGCCGAGGACCTGATTATCGGCGGCTGGCAGATCAGCGGAACGACGAACTGGAGCAGCGGCTTGCCGTGGACGCCGAGCTTCAGCGAGTGCGGCAACGAGGAAGACGTGGGTGTTTGTCGACCCAATCGCGGTTCCGGTTCCTTCCACATGGGGGCGGGTTCATTGCAGCATCCGGCCAGCGGATCACCTTACGTTCAGTATTTCACTCCACTGCCCAGTATCGTGGGTGTCACCAGCGGGCCGTTCACGGATCCAGGGAATGGTCATCTCGGAAATTATGGAGTGAATAGCTTGCGCGGTCCGAGAGCATTCTTTGCGGACGCGGCGTTGATGAAGAACTTCGCGATTACCGAACGGGTGAAAGCGCAGTTCCGCATGGATGCCTTCAACGTATTCAACCATCCTGTGCTGGGATTCAACTCGAACCAGAGCGGTTCCGGTCAGTCGATTGACGGCACCGGTAATGGCCGCATCACAGACATCGAAGCCGATTCTTCTCCGGGTTCCACCACCGGTATGCGTCAGCTCGAGTTTGCGTTGAAGTTCATGTTCTAAGCGGTCCGGAGTATTCACAGAGGGATTCCTTCGGGAGTCCCTTTTTTCATCTCGCAGTTTCGTAAACGTTTTCGCATTCTCTGGGATCAAGGGTTCATGAAGAAACGAGTAGTAGGGCTTGGCGAGGTGTTGTGGGACTTGCTGCCGCTGGGTGCGTGCCTGGGCGGAGCGCCCGCCAATTTCGCGTACATCACGACGCTGATGGGGGACCAGGGCATTGTTGCCAGCTGCGTTGGAGAGGATTCCCGCGGAATTGAAGCTCTTCGGCGGATGGAGGAACTCGGTCTCGATATTGATCATGTTCAGACGGATCGGCAACACGCCACCGGCGTTGTCAATGTGAAGCTTGATGGAAATGGAATGGCACAGTACGAGATCGCCGATCCCGTTGCCTGGGACTTTCTCCATTGGACGTCAGATTGGAAAGGGCTGGCGGAAAACGTGGATGCAGTCTGTTTTGGTTCCCTGGCTCAACGATCTGAGATGAGCCGTGAGACCATCCGGCGCTTTGTCGCAGCCACTCGGCCGCACACGGTCCGGATCTTCGACGTCAACCTAAGGCAGTCGTACTACTCGAAGGAAGTACTCGCCGACTCGATGCAGTTGGCCAATGTCGTTAAGTTGAACGATGAGGAACTGCCGAAGATCATGGACCTGATTAAACTGCCATGCAAAGACGAGAGGACATCAGCGCGGGATCTGATTCGGGAGTTTGAGTTGGATGTGGTCTGCGTTACTCGCGGTGGACGCGGAAGTCTCCTGGTGCGTGGAGATGACCTGAGCGAGCATCCAGGATTCAAAGTGCGGGTTTCCGATACGGTGGGATCAGGGGACGCATTCACGGCAGGACTGGTGCACGAATATTTGCATGGTGCGTCGCTCGATTTGATGAACGAAGTGGCGAATCTCGTGGGGGCGTGGGTAGCCAGCGAGGTGGGTGCAATGCCCACTCCAAAACATGGAGCGCTGGAGCATTCGCTGGCGGAGATTAGATAAAAACAGCAGTAAGAAGTTCAGTCTGGTCTATCCTGTTTGGTACAGCGGCCTCCTGCTGCTGCCGTTCTGCATTCCTCCACACGGGTTTTCACCGCCAAGGTTGCGGAGGAGCAGCTTGCGTCGGTGAGAACTGCCGAAACTATTGCGAAATCATGCGAAATATTGCTTTTGCTTTCGTTATACTATGAGGCCTGCGAGAGGGGACACCATGAGCCGCATCAAGTCCGAGAAGCAAACCCGACAACTGTCTTACTTCATTCCGACGGTCATCTTCATTGCCTTAGTGAGTGGCATGCTGGGCTGCACGAAGAAGGCGGAAGCTCCGAAAGCAGCGCCGTCGAAACCGTCTGACATCAAAGTGGACGTGCGGGATGGCGGCCCGATCGTGGTCACAACGAGCGGGGCCGAATTCCAAATTCTGCCATCAGGCTTTATTCAGGCGACACTGTTGAAGAATGGCCAGCGGATGACGCTGGACGAACCGGGGCCAACATCGACCGGCGGAAGCGACTCGATTGTGCATGAGGGCAAGGAACTGGATTTCATTCCGGACTTCAGCCAGGCAAAGGTGGGTGAAGCTACGGGAAAACTGGGGAGAGGGAAACGGATTGAGCTTCCCGCGAAACCGCTTGCCGCGTCGGGGATTCCGATTGAGCGGACATTAGTTCTGGAGGCGTACGACGACTTTCCCGACATCGCGCTGGTGAGTTCTAGCTATAAGAATGATGGAAACGCCGACTTTCAGGTCGACAAGGTGTTGATGCAGGAGCATCGATTCAGCGCGAAGCAAGCTGATGCTAATGCGCAGCCATACGATATGTGGTCGTTCCAGGGATCGAGCTACGATTGGGGCGAGGATGATGTTTTCAAGTTGAAGCGCACTTCGTCGCAGCAGAATGTCATGGGTGAGGAAATCAAAGGCGGCTACGGTGGCGGCATACCGGTCGTGGCGTTCTGGACAGCTTCGGTTGGCGAGGCAATCGGGCATGTTGAGACTGTGCCTTGGACGGTGTCTATTCCGGTGAAAGTAGCCAAGGACGGACGGGTCGATGCGCAACTGGAGGCTGGCGCGAATTCTGCACTAAAGCCGGGGGAAGCTTATTCGACGCCGCGCACTTTTGTAGCGGTATACAGCGGCGACTTTTATGAGCCACTCCGGATCTGGTCGAGCGTGTTGCAAAAAGAAGGATGGGAAATTAGGAAGCCCTCGAACGAGGCCTACAACGTGAGTTGGTGTGGTTGGGGATACGAGTTCAATGTCACGCCAAAGCAGATGCTGGGTACTATTCCGAAACTGAAAGAATTGGGTATCAAGTGGGCAACGCTGGATGACCGTTGGTTCGATACGTATGGAGATTGGGATCCGCGTAGTGATACGTTTCCCGGTGACTCGATGAAGCAGATGGTCGACGACTTCCACAAGCAGGGTATCTACGCTCAGTTATGGTGGTTGCCGCTTGGAGTGGAAGACGGCCAAGGGAAGTATGAGTCGCATAAATACGGGATGGCAAAGGTGGTGCAGGAACATCCCGACTGGCTCATTCTGGATAAGAACGGCAAGCATGCCAGAATGACGCGGGACCTGGGTACGTTGTGTCCAGCAGTGCCAGGAGTGCAGGCGTACTACAAGCAACTCACCGAAAAGTTCATCCGCGATTGGGGCTTTGATGGATCGAAGCTCGACAACATCTATAGCGTGCCCGCTTGTTACAATCCCGCGCATCATCACAAGTCTCCGCAGGACTCGGTGAACGCGATGGCCGACGTCTACAAAGTTATTTACGAGACGACGCGCGCGTTGAAGCCCGAAAGCGTGACGCAATCATGTCCATGCGGCACTCCACCTTCGCTGGCATGGCTGCCGTACATGGACCAGGCGGTGACGGCCGATCCTGTGGGAGCCGTACAAGTACGGCGGCGGATCAAGATGTACAAGGCGCTGCTCGGGCCGCAATCGGCCGTCTACGGAGACCACGTCGAACTATCGGAGATGACACCGCTGGGTCATGGCAACTGGAGTGAGCACGGAGCGGATTTCGCGTCGACAGTAGGGACGGGTGGAGTTCCGGGAACGAAATTTGTCTGGCCGGATCCAGGTCCGAAGTTCAAGCCAGTGAACTTGACTGCTGAAAAGGAAGAACATTGGAAGAAGTGGCTTGGCCTTTACAACGAAAAGATGCTTTCGAAGGGCGAGTTTCTGGATCTCTATACCTATGGCTATGACTTTCCCGAAGCGTACGCAATCGAGAAAGACGGCAAGATGTATTACGCATTCTTTGTGGACGGCAACAAGCCGTTCAACGGAGAGGTAGAACTGCGCGGACTGAAGCCCGGGACCTACGACGTGGTCGACTATGTTGATGGAAAAGATCTCGGAACGGTGCAGGCCGAACAGGGAAAGGCTCCGCGGCTCAGAACTGAGTTCAACAAGCATCTCTTGGTGGAAGTGACCAGCAAGTGAACTTATCGTTGGCGTAGGAAGGCGTCGCGGTGAGTTGCATCACGGAATGCTTCGGTTCCTCCGGGGCGAGTTGTCGAGAGGGCACCGGCACGATTACCGCTTTCAAGGCAGGTGTCAATGTCTGAGCCACGAACGTATTCGTGAAGAAATCCTGCATCAAAGCTGTCTCCGGCACCGACAGTATCCACTGGAACGACGGTGACGGGCTTGCTGAAGAATCGACTGCCGCCGCGAACAGCCAAAGATCCTTTGGGCCCCGTCTTTACAACTAACAGCGGGACCAGTTTCGAGAGCTTTTCGATCGCGGCGTCGAGATCTTCGGTATGGGCCGCTTTGCACGCCTCGCGCTTATTAGGAAGGAAAACGTCGATCAGACCGAATAATTCGTTGAGACCCTCCCATCGATCCTCCGGATCGTCGTTGGTGTCGAGCGAGATCGTCAGTCCTTTCGATCTTAAAAAGCGGAACAGTTCCGGAATGCGCGGGCGCAGCGCACGCTGCATGAAATAAGAAGAAAGATGAAAGTGCCGGGCATCCGCCAGGTAATCCAGGTCGAGATCCTCCCAACTTAGTTCCGAAATCGTTCCCATATACGTAAGGATGTTGCGCCATTCCTGGTGGTGAAGGATCACCGTAAGACCGGTGGTTGCCTTGCTGCTCACCCGGAGCACTTTGGAGACCTCGACCCCGCCCTGCTGAAGGCGTTCGAGTGACATCTTCCCTAGTTCATCTTCACCGATCCGCGATTGGAAGCCCACACGGCTACCTAGCGCCGCGAGGTTATGCGCGACGATGGCGGACGAGCTACCGAGCGTAAGCATCATGCGGTCCGCAACGAGTTCGCGCTCGGGAGCGAGTTGCTCCGGAAGACCGTAAAGGATGAGGTCGAGATTCAGTTCTCCAGCGACGGTGATATCGAAACGTGGCATAGGAAATTGGATGATTGTGGATTGCACTGTCGGGCCGGATCTGGACCGCTTACGAACTGGATATCCGCTATAACGGTCAGACCAGGGTGACTTCGATACCCGCTTGCTTGAGCGCCCGCAAGTCGGACTTCGGGGCGCCTCGGTCGGTGATCACTTCTTGTAAAGCAGAAGTTGGCGAAATCAGCGAGAGACTGCGACGGCCGAACTTGCTGGAATCGCATACAGCGACTGTTTTCTTCGCGATCTCCACCATCACCCGATTGACTTTGGCTTCGAGCAGGTTTGGCGTGCTCAGTCCGTAATGCACATCGAAGCCGTCGACGCCCAGAAACAGAACATCGGCACTTAAGCGCCGCAACGTTTCTTCCGCGATCGGGCCGACCAGCGAAAATGAGTTCTTACGTAAAGTGCCGCCGGTCAGAATAACTTCGACAGAAGCTCCAGTGAGCTCGGCCGCGATGTTGACTGCGTTGGTCACAATTGTAAGGTTTTGGAACTGTCGCAAGGCGCGGGCGATCGCTGTAGTCGTGGTGCCGGAGTCCAGGATGAGCACCTGGCCTTCTTTCACCCTCTGCGCGGCGTGTTCCGCAATGCGCAGTTTCTCCTGGTGATGGAGCTTTTCCTTTTCGCGCAGCGTGGGGTCCTCGAGGGCGCCCTGGCGCGAAGGCAGGGCGCCACCGTGCGTACGATGCACGAGGCCATGAGCATGGAGTATCTCGAGATCTTTGCGGATCGTAACCTGCGATGTTTCGAATTGGTGGGCGAGTTCCGTGACTAGAACTCGTCCCTGATGATTCAACAGGTC
>JASLEQ010000384.1 GCA_030151135.1 Candidatus Sulfotelmatobacter sp.
CTGAGCGGGAGCGCCGAATGCTGCGCGGTTGCCCACGATCGAAAAGGTCCGTGGTCGTCCCCTCCGTACGGCAGCAAAGCGGTATAGACGCGAACTCCGCGGCCGAGTGAAGAAGCGTGCACCGCGATGTAAATCGCCGCATGATCGGCATTCGCAAAAATCGCCCGCTGATCTACCGGGAGGTTTGCATCCGAGTCCCGCAACACCAGCGTCGTGATTCCTCGATTCTCCAATTGCTGCCGCAGGCTGTGCGCCAGCGCCACCGTAATGTCCTTCTCCAGAAGCGTTGTGCTCAGCGTTTCGCCATGATCGTCACCACCGTGGCTGGCGTCCACGACCGCAAAATATCGTCGCGGAGCGGGCTGTCCCGGAACCGGAGTCGATGCCGCTGGAACCGCTGACGCCTGCCCCGCCACGGGCGGCGGTGCGGCCGCATTCGGCGTCACAGCTTGCGCCACTGCCGCCGGCGTCGGCTTCGGAGCGATCGTGATGGTTCGTCCGTCCCCGCTGGAACTGGCGGCCAGAGGCGTAGTCGAATTCACGGTGACCATGGCCGATCCGTTGCCTTCGCTGTAAGTCGCCGACGGGATGACCTTATTTCCAAAAGTCAGCGTGGGTGACGCCGGGCCCACAACCGGATCTCGCGGAAAGGTCATGCGCACAGTCGCCGCATCGCTCGCGATACTCGGGCTCACGGGGGCCGAGAAATGAAAGACAAGACGAGGAGGATTGTCTCCTGCCAGGGACGCCGTGAAGTGCGTCGCCACATTCCCGATGAAAAGACGGTCCGCCACCTCGTGAAGGCTGACCGGGCCCCCGAGAATGCGCGGCAGCAGCGAAGCCAGGGCGCCAATCGGAACCAGTCCGCGCGAATTCTCGATCAGGAACTTCCCGCCGAGTTCCAGTTCGTGGTTCTGGATGCGCGCCCTCGTTTTTCCCGCCTGGAACTCGGCCGGGACGCTGTTGTACTTCAAACGCCACTTCGAGCCATCCGCCTTGGCGCTGACCTTGCCAAGAGGTTCGAGCACCTCCAGCAGGCCGACGTAGTCGTGACCTTCGCGCACTACCAGCGGCAAAGAATAGTTTGCCGCGACCGAGTAAACCGAAAGATGCTTGTCGGGAGTAGCGCCAGAAACCAGGAGCGAACCCAATAACGTCGCGGAAGCCAGCAATAGGAATGCCGGCCAGACAGCGGCGTCTCGCGGGTTGCCCTTTCGCACTTTGGCCCCGAGACTTTTCCTCACTCGAAAGCCAGCGCCTCTCTCCACTCGGTTAGTCCAGCGCATAAGCGGTGAGCCCGCTGAGCAGCTTGGGATAGAAATCGGTGGACTTCTGCGGCATAACTTCGCCCGCAAAAGCGATGTCGCGAACTTTCTGTACCGGGCACGGATTCATCAGGAAAACCACATCCGCCTTTTTCCCCTGAGTTCTTCCTCGCGCTGAGGCAAGAGCCTCCGACGCTTCTCGGATGTAAGACAGGTTCTGCTGATTCCGGATCGACTCCTCCGATAACTTCAGCACTCCTTCGAGGAGGCCTTTGTGAAGCACAACCACGTCCAGGGACTGCTGCCGCTGCGAGAGTCCTTCCATGTAGCGCAGTAGCGCAGGCTTCTGTGAGTGCAAGACAACCGCCCGGTCCGTAGTCGCTGCCAGCAAGGCAGTCCCGGAGCGGCCCTTCTCGCGCAGAACTTCCGTCGCTTTCGCCGCGTCGATCGAGGCGTCAAGCTCTTCCACCTCAAACAACTCCCCGGCAGTTTTGAGAAAACTTTCCATCGAAAAAGAGCTCAGCGAATGCACGACCCGGTGCGTCGGGAGCACCAGCAATCCGGGATCGTTCATATTCACGAACGTCATCATCACGAACTCATAAGGCGCATCCGGATCGTGCTGCTTCGAGGCGTCGCGGCTTTCGTTGCGGAAATTCAGAGCGGTTTCGTACCGGTGGTGTCCATCGGCAATGACCAGCTTCTTGTCACGCATGGCGCTCCGTACCGCCGCAATTACTGCTGGATCCGAGATCTGCCATACCCGATGTGTGACGCCGTACTCGTCTACAACATCGATCGTCGGTTTTGTCTGGGTCGCAAGCAGGGAATCGATCTCTCCGGAATCCTCGTAGAGCAGGAAAAGCTGTTCAAAGTGTGTCCGGGTGGCTCGCAGCAGCTCAAGCCGGTCCGCCTTCGGCTTCGCCAACGTTTGTTCGTGCCGATACACCACCTGGGCCGAATAATCTTCCACCCGCCCCAGTGCAATGAATCCTCGTCGCTCGCAACTTACACCGGAGGGAGCCGTGAACGCCTGGGAATAGGCATAAATCGACGGCTCGGCGTCCTGGCGCAAGACGCCCTCTGCACGCCAGTTTTGGCTGAAGTCCCGTGCCCGGGTGTATACGTTTTTCAAGGTATTGTCGCCACTTTCAGCCCGGCCGAGGATAATCCTGACGAGGTTGTAAGGGCTGGCCGCATAGTAGCGTTCCTGCATCGCAGCGGTAATCTTGTCGTAGGGTTGGGTAACCACCTGCGAAGCGGTTACTCGCTGCAGGTCATAACGAAGTGCGCGGAATGGACGTATGTCAGCCATAGGAAACCTTTGATTGTAACAAGTTAGCGACAGTGGCTGGAAAGGCCGCCCAGCGGGCGTTTTCCGCGGACTCCAGCTTGGTCGCCGCTTCCGGAGTTTTGTCTCCGGAAATTGACAAAAACAGTGCGCAGTTCCGCAGAAGCTGTGCTAACATCCGCGGCATTGAGGATTTTATGGCCCGCCTTGGAGATCGGCGTCGGTCATCTCGCCCTAAGGCCCTAGTTCGATTTGCCTGTCAGGTTCTCCCCCGGGATCCGTCTGCCAGCACGTTGCGAATGGGCTTCTTCACCAAAAAAGCTATGCGACTCCGGCTATGGTTCCCGCTCATCCTGGCCTGCGCTTGCGTCTCTGTATTCGCGCAGACCGACGTCAACGACATTCATGTGCAGTCCCGCCAGGTCGAGAAGGCCAAAGAGGCTCCTAAACCAGATTTGGTCGCCTCCACCGATGGCATGAAGGCACACGTCCGCCCGCTCAAGGTGGATGTCGATCTCGTCCTGGTTCCGGTCACGATCACTGACCCCATGAATCGTCTCGTGACGGGCCTCGAAAAAGATAACTTCCAGCTTTACGAGGGTAATGCCTCCCAGGAGATTCGAACTTTCTCCAGCGAGGATGCTCCCGTCTCGCTCGGCGTGATTTTCGACTCCAGCGGCAGCATGAGCAGCAAAATGGACCGCGCCAAGGACGCCGTCGTCGAATTCTTCAAGACGGCGAACCCGCAGGACGAGTTCTTCATGATCACCTTCTCCGATGAACCAGAGGCGGTCAGCGACTTCACTAATTCCGTTGATGAGATCCAGAACCGGTTAGTGTTCGCCATTCCAAGGCGGCGTACCGCCCTGCTCGACGCCATTTACATGGGCATCAGCAAAATGCGGCAGGCGAAGTATGCCAAGAAAGCCTTGCTGATCATCTCCGACGGCGGCGACAATCACAGCCGCTACACCGAAAGCGAAATCAAGTCTGTCGTGAAAGAGGCCGACGTCATGATTTACGCGATCGGCATCTACGACCGTTACGCGTCCGCGCTGGAAGAGCGCCTTGGCCCTCAATTGCTCTCTGAGATCACCGAACTCACTGGCGGTCGCGCCTTCACCATCGACAATCCCAACGACCTTGCCGACGTTGCCACAAAAATCGGTGTCGAACTGCGCAACCAGTATGTCCTCGGTTACCGTCCAACCAAAGTAGTGCGTGACGGCAAATGGCGTAAGATAAAAGTGAAGCTGCTGCCACCGAAAGGATTACCGCCCTTACGGGTGTATGCCAGGACGGGATATTACGCGCCTGCCGAATAAGACCAGGGTTCTGCTCTTCTTCTTTTGCGTTTTCGCGGCGGGGTTGTGCCTGTTTTCGTCGGCGTCGTCGCAGCAATCAACGCCGCCGCCATCCCCGGAATCGAATCCTCCCACGCCGGAACAGCAGAAAAAGCTCGATGAACAGGGCGTTTACGTCTTGCGCAAAGACGTCGACGAAGTCATGCTCCACGCCACTGTCGTCGATGAAAAGCAGCGCATTGTCACCAACCTCGATCGAAAAGACTTCACCATTTTCGAAGATGGCAAGCCGCAGGCCATCATCTCTTTCCATCATGTCGATATCCCGGTCGCCATGGGAATCGTCATCGACAATTCCGGCTCCATGCGCGAGAAGCGCAACAAGGTCAACCAGGCCGCTCTCAACCTCGTTCGCTCCAGCAATCCCCAGGACGAAGTCTTCGTCGTCAACTTTAATGACGAGCAATATCTCGATCAGGACTTCACCAATGACCTGCGCAAACTAAAAGAAGCGTTGGAAAAGATCGACGCTCGCGGCGGAACGGCGCTCTACGACGCCGTCGTCGCCTCGGCCGATCACCTCAAGCAGAACGCGCGCCTCGAGAAAAAAGTGATCTTCGTCGTTACCGACGGCGAAGACAACGCCAGCAGCGAAACCCTTGAGCAGGCGGTAAAACAGTTGCAACAGGAAAATGGCCCGTCAATTTATGCGATCGGCATCCTGGGAGATGAAGAGCATCCCAAGCGCGCCAAAAAAGCCTTGCAGATTCTCGCCGAGCGCACCGGCGGCATCGCCTTCTTTCCTAAGACCCTCGACGAAGTCGACGCCATCAGCAAGACCATCGCCAACGACATCCGCAACCAGTACGCCATCGGCTACAAGCCGTCTAATCCGAAAGCGGCTGGCGGCTTTCGCCAGATTCGCGTCGAAGCCAAAGCCAAAGGGCATGGCAAATTGGTCGTGCGAACCAAGAGCGGCTACTATGCCGGCCAGCAGACCGCCTCAGCCACGGACCCAACAGGCAGCCCAAAATAGAGAAGCGATGAGCATCGATCTGCTCATCGCTCCAGGTTTCTTGCTAGCTTATCGTTCCGGATCGAACGGCACGCTAACCTCGGTCTTTGTGCGCGGCCCGGCGGCATAGACCCACCGCTTGACAGCCGCGATTGCCGAATCGCCGAGAATAGGATTTCCGCCAAGCAATTCAACCGACTCGACGCTGCCATTCGCCGCGATCGCTACTTTCAGCCGCACGACTCCGCCAATGTGGTTCGCGTGCAATGTAGCCGGATACACCGGGTCTACTCGGGTGAGCAACCGCCGCCCGCCTTCGTTCCCCGATTCCGAAACCGTCAGTGTCTTTACCCCCTCCACGCTGGCGTCGGAACTCACGTATCCGATGGCCCCGCGTGTTCTGGCGACATAGGCCGCCATCTCCGAATCCGAACTGATCGATTTCGGAGCCGACCCCTTGCCCGTGAATACCAGCGATTGATAGTACAGTTCCAAATCCGAGTCAGACTTCCCGAGATACTGCTTCACAAATGTCTCGTGCGCTGCCCCACCCTTACTCAATACGGGCTCTACTCTCGATCCGTCGCTCAAGGAGTTTCGTTCTTCCAGGAACACTCCCTTGAGTTCAGCGGGCGAGATCGAATCCGTCTTCACGCTGGGATTGGCGATAATCCGAACTCCGTTCCCCGCGTTTGCATGTTTCGGAAGGAGCGCGCTCAATGCCAACAGTGCAACAAAAGTACGTAGAGTTTTTGTCATGGCCCCTCCTCCCTTAGAAATGGAATCCACCCTTAACCACGAGCGCTTTGGTATCTGGTTTCAGCCCTTGCGGGTTGTTGAACATGTAAAAGCCAATCGGCGACACCGCCGGATATCCATATCCGTCGATGAAGTGTCCCTCGACCTTGATGTTGAAGAAACGATTGATATCCACTCGGCCGCTGATGACCTTGTCGTAAGAGTGGCCGCTCGCCGCCGGCACCAGCGCGCCAATCGGAAAATCAACCCAGTAGCTCGAATAGTACGATCCCACCTGCACCCGCTTTACAATCCGGTAGGCTCCAGCCACGTACCAGGCATGAACGTTGATCTGGCTTTCATTAATGCCCTTGATCCCCGTGTCGTCCCAGGAGCGGCGGAATTCCGCATCCACCAGAAGTTTCTTCCAGGTGTATTCGCCATAGAACTGGTTGATCCAGTCCGAATTGTCAGACGTGTTGTCCGGAATCGAGCCCGTCGGAAGCGGCACGGTGAACTTGTTCGTATTGTCCTGGTTTTGATGAGAAGCGCCGACCAGCAAGCCTTTCAGCGGCGTCTGCCAGCGCAGGTCCGCGCCATATTGCAATCCACTCAGGCTGTTGAACACCAGCCCGTCGCTGTTGATCAGGTACGCCACTCCGCCATGCGGACTGTTGTCGCGATGCCCTGCATACGCCGTGTAAGACAGTGCGCCGTATTTCGATCCCAGTCGGATATCTCCAAATACATCGCCGCCGTCGTGCGCGATCGTCGAGTCACGAACATCGATGGAATAGATGCTCTGCGGCAATAGCGCAAACGGGTGCAGGAAGTCCAGATCCTGCGTGTCGTTGTACAGCCCCAGCACGGTCTTCACTCGGCCGCCGCGAATCCCGAACCACGGCTTGAACTTGTATTGTCCGTAAGCCCAGTCCAGGCTCGGATACCACTTCCCCAGCCCGCCAAGATTGCGGTCATAGATCTGCGCGCCGATTCGGAAATTATCCGTCAGTTGCGATGAAACGTTCGCTCCGAAGTCGGTGAACTCCCCGCTTCCGAAGTTGCTGGTGTTCATCGTCAGCCAGTTGTTTTCGTTTGTATGAACGAAGCCTTGCGACGCGAACCCGTGAATTTGAACCGACCGGTCAAAGAGCTTGAAGTCCTGCGCATGCACATAACCCTTTGCCGCGAAAATACACACCACTACCAGGCCGAGAATTCGGCGATACATAGGCTCCTCGATGAGTTGAGATCTACAAAATGCTTGAAGTGTTCCGCACTGAAAAACTGGTTAGGTTTTACTAATCTAAAGCGGCCTCAGCAAGTAACCAAAGTGATGGACGATTGATTTGCTTGTTTTGTTTCTTGGGATGGGCAGGCCCTCTCTGCGTCCTCAGCATTCAAGCTTTTAAAAAAGGATTCGCCCGGGGAAGTTCCCCGATTGACGATTGCCCCCTCCGTCCGTAGTCTGGAATGTGATCTCCAAAGCACCCGAGATGTCCCGCCTGCGCGTCGCCGACGACATCACCCAACTGGTCGGTGAAACCCCCATGCTCCAACTCAAGCGCCTCGTCCCCGCAGGCGCCGCCGACATATTCGCCAAGCTCGAATACCTCAATCCCGGCGGCAGCGTCAAAGACCGCGCCGCCATCGGCATCATCAAGCGCGCTGAAGCAGAAGGAAGACTCAAGCCCGGCGGAACAATCGTCGAAGCCACCGCGGGAAACACCGGCATCGGACTCGCCCTCATCGGCGTCAATAAGGGATACAAAGTCAGCCTGTTTGTGCCGGAAGGTTTCTCTCAGGAAAAAGTCACGATCATGCAGGCTCTGGGAGCTCAGGTCGTCCGCACTCCCGAGGCCGAAGGGATGCAGGGCGCCATCGATCGCGCGAAAAAGTTGGTCGCAACGGATCCCAAGGCTTTCATGGCCGGACAGTTCGAGAACATGGCCAACCCCGACTACCACTACGAGACCACCGCCCGCGAGATCTTTGACCAGATGGACGAACGAATCGATGCCGTCGTTCTCGGATCAGGTACAGCAGGCACATTCACCGGGGTCGCGCGCTTCCTGAAAGAAAAGTCCGCCAAAGTTCTCACCGTCCTGGTCGAGACGCAAGGATCGATATACGGCGGCGGTCAGCCCGGGCATCACAAAGTCGAAGGCATCGGCGCAAGTTTCATCCCCAAAACATTCGACCGCTCCGTCTGCGACGAAGTCATGATGGTCTACGATGACGAGGCATTTGGAACAGTGAAGGAACTGGCAGCGAAAGAAGGCGTTCTCGCCGGATCAAGCGGCGGCGCCGCAGTCTTTGGCGCCCTGCAAATCGCAAAAAGACTCGGAGCAGGGAAGCGAGTAGCCACAATCATCCCCGACTCCGCCGAGCGCTATCTCTCCAAGAAAATCTTCGAAGGCGGCATCTGATTTATGGGTACATCCCGGCTGGATCAGCTGACTGGTGGCAGCCCCACTTTCGCCAG
>JASLEQ010000443.1 GCA_030151135.1 Candidatus Sulfotelmatobacter sp.
CCACGATTAAGAACGCCTACGGCAAGATTCTCAATGAGCCGATCGTCAGCGTGGTTTTGAAGGATTTCCAGAAGCCATTTTTCATCGCCGACGGACAGGTGGGCCACCCGGGAAAATACGATTTGCGCGGAGAGGTTAGTCTCACCGAAGCAGTTGCCATGGCAGGCGGCTTCTTGGATACCGCGAAGCATTCCAAAGTACTGCTCTACCGCAAGGCTGCCCAAGGTTGGTACGCGGCTGAAGTCTTCGATATCAAGAAGATGGAGAAGCGGGGAAGTTTGAAAGAAGATCCGACCTTGCACGCGGGTGACATGGTCTATGTCCCCAAGAACACTTTCTCAAAATACCGCGCATTCCTGCCCGGATCGAGTATGGGTGCGTACGTTCCGTTGACGATGCCGTAAGGAGAGCGAGGACAATATTCATGACGACTCAAATCAATTCAACCAGAGACGCGCAGGGTTCGTATTCGTTCTCCACGCGAGATCTGATCGCAATCGGCTTTCGGCAGAAGCGTGCCATTGTTATCACCTTCTGGAGCCTGCTCGCGGGCGCCATCCTGGCGACTATCTTGATGCCGGCCGAATATCAGGCCTCGACCGAATTCCTTATCGAGCGCTCTCGAATCGATCCCGTGGTCAGTGCCGGACATGATGCCGAATCGATCAAAACCGACGTTACCGAAGAAGAGTTGAACTCGGAAGTCGAACTCATCAAGAGCGACGATGTTCTCCGCCAAGTGGTCGTGGCTACCGGCCTCAACCATCGTCATGGACTGGCGAATTATGTGGAGAAGGCGCTCGGCTATGTTGGGCTGAAGCAAAGCGAAGACGAGAAGACGGCTAAAGCCGCCATTCGTTTGGGTAAAGAACTCAACATCCAGCTGATCAAGAAAAGCAACCTGATCACCGTGGGATATTCTTCTTCGGATCCCAAGCTTGCTGCCAAGGTGTTGCAGTGCCTCGACGAGGCCTACCTGCAGAAGAACCTTGCCGTGCATCACCCGCAAGGGGAATTCCAGTTCTTCGACCAGGAAGCGCAGGCGTACCAAAAGAACTTGAGCGATGCCGAAGGGCAGTTGAAGATTTTCGCTGACCAGCAGGGCGGGGTTTCGCCACAGCTGGCGCGTGACATCACTCTACAGAAGCTCAATGAGTTCACCGCCAACCTGCAGCAAACGTATGCGGATATAGCCTCCACCCAGACGCGAATTGATTCGCTTGAGAAGCAGGCAGGACTGACCCCGGAGCGTCTGACCACGCAATCCAGCGCAACCGACGATGCCCAGGTGTTGCAGGGCATGAAAAATACGTTGATGTCCCTGGAACTGAAGCGTACAGAACTGCTGACCAAGTATCAGCCGACATATCCGCTGGTGCAGGAAGTCGACAAGCAGGTTGCCGATACAAGGAGTTCGATCGCTAAAGAAGAGGCTAAGCCGCTAAAGGCCGAGACGACTGATCGAAATCCCACCTACGCATGGATCAATGAAGAACTGGCGAAGGCTAAGGCCGACGAAGCGGGACTACAGGCACGTGCCGCATCGCTGAAAGCGGTCGTTGAGCAGTACGAAAATACTGCCCGAAACCTGGAACAGAAAGGTATTCAGCAGCAGGACCTGCTTCGCCAGGTTAAAACGGCCGAGGAGAACTACCTTCTCTATCAACACAAACGTGAGGAAGCGCGGATGACGGATGCTCTCGACCGCAAGCGGATCGTGAACGTTGCGATCGCCGAGCAGCCCATCGTTCCCGCCATCCAGACGAATACCCGTTGGCTGGTGCTATTGGCTGGCATTCTGTTGGCTCTCGGCGGTCCGATCGCGGTTGCGTTCGTCCTGGAATACACCAACTCATCGTTCCGTACTCCATCCGAAGTTTTGTCGGAATTGAATATCCCGGTGCTTGCGGCGGTTCCGCATCAGGAATTCGCATTCTCCTCAAATGGCGACGGGGCTTATAAGGGGAATGGTAACGGGAACGGTAACGGACACGGCAGCCACACCGAGCCGGTGTTCGTAAGCAACGAAGCGGTCAATAACTGAAAGCAGGCAAGACTCCATGTATTTAAACTTCTATGGTCTTCGGGAGCAGCCTTTCGGCGTAACGCCGGACCCGCGGTTCCTGTATCTCAGTCCGACACATCGGGAAGCACTGGCATCGATGTATTACGGAATCGATGCCGAACGCGGATTCATTGCACTGATCGCCAAGCCCGGCATGGGAAAGACGAACCTGCTGTTCCAGTTATTGCAGCAGTTTCGCGGCCGCGCGCGTACAGCATTTGTATTTCAGACGCAATGCACTTCGCGTGAGTTCATGCGCTTTCTGCTGCTGGAGCTCGGGTGTGAAGTCACCACTGACATGGATCTCGTGTCCATGCACGAACTGTTCAATCGCGCTCTCCTGCAGGAAGCTCACGCTGGCCGGCGCTTCATCGTGGTCGTCGACGAAGCGCAAAATCTGGAGCCTTCGGTGTTGGAAACGATTCGCCTTTTGTCGGATTTTGAGACGCCGCAGGCGAAGTTGCTGCAAATCGTCCTTTCTGGACAGCCCGAATTGGCGGATAAGCTTTCGCGTCCGTCGCTGCGCCAGTTGCGACAGCGTGTTTCTTTGTTGAGCACTCTGAAGCCTTTGCCTGCGGATGAGGTGGCGCATTACATCAGTCATCGTCTTCGTGCCGCTGGCCGGGAAGATACAACCCTCTTCACGCCAGCAGCGGTGAAGCTGATTGCGGAAATGAGCGAAGGTATTCCACGCAATATCAACAATATTTGTTTCAACGTGCTGTCTCTGGGATGCGCACTCAAACTCAAGACAATCGATGTCGACAGCGTCCGGCAGGTGGCCGCGGACTTCGATCTGGGTGCAATGTTGTCAGAGCCGGGTCTTACGGGAATGGATGCCGTGCGTAGCGCAGTCTCGGAAGCCCAGGCTTCGCTGATCCGAAGCAATTCCGTCGCCAAGAGCTTGCAGGGAGAGCTGCTGAATTCCGAGGATGCTTTGGCATACATCCAGGAATTTATTCGGAAGTTCAAGAAGGATCAGGTTCTGACGAACTAGTGACTGCAGACGTTAAGAAAGTATTGCCCTGGAGGATGCTGTGAGTCGAAATTTCGAATTATTGTCCGAGGCGGGTCGACTGCATGAATTGGTGCAGTCTCAGGCCGAACCGTCCCAAGCCCAGCCCATTGCCGTCGATCAGGCATTTCCGGCGACTCAGGCTTTCACCGACACGTTCTCCGCTGTCCCGCCTGTGATGGAAGAACTTCCCGCGGTAGCCCCTCTCGAGACCAATCCCGCCGCCAAGCAGGAAATTGTGAAGCTTGTCCAGAGGCTTTTCCTCAGCCCTCAAGGAGTGCGTCGCGTCGTCTTTTCAGGCAGCGAGTCGGGCTGTGGCTGTAGCTGGATGCTGGCGCGTGTTGCCGAAGAACTTGCGTCGCAAGGACGTGGAACGGTCTGCATGGTGGATTGCAACCTGCGCTCTCCTGGGCTGCACCAACAGTTTGGTATGCAGAACCATCACGGTCTTTCCGATGCTTTGCTGGGCCCCGGCCCCATCCGCGAATACGTGCACCGCTGCTCACAAAATCTGTGGCTCGTGAGTTGCGGCGGCTCTCCCGAGAGTGGAGTCAGCATGTTGGGATCCGAGAGAATGCGCGCCCGCATGTCGGAACTGCGCATGACCTTCGATTTTGTGCTGATCGATGCAGCTCCCTTGGGTACCTGTAACGATGCAATCGTTCTTGGCACACTGAATGACGGAGTGGTCCTGACGCTGAAGGCAAACTCCTCTCGTCGCGAAACAGCGCGCAACGCTCTGCACGAACTGCAAACGGCGAACGTGAAGGTGCTCGGCGCCGTGCTCAACCAGCGCACCTTCCCGATCCCGGAATCGTTGTACAAGAAGCTCTAACCTCCTGCGGTTGAACGATGTCTGTCGAAGCGCCGTACGCTGACAGCCATCATCACGAAACTTAACGCGCTAAAGTTTGAGTTTGACAACCTGAACATCCCTCCCCCCTTATCCCTTGCACAAGAGGTAGCCCATAATGAGCAAGTTCCGACGCGAAATTTTTGTCTATTCCTTCCAACTGGTAGACGTAATTTTGCTGGTGTTCTCCTTCGCCGCTGCCACTTTTCCCGTTCTGTTTACGGAGGGCTTGCAGTCATTCGCTTCGTTTCTGACTTTGAAGATCAAGCTGCAGAACTTCGTTGCGTTTGTGGTACTGGTCTGGCTATGGCGTTTGGTGTTTGCAGTTCTGGGCCTGTACGGTTCCAAGCGGCACACCAGTCGTAGGGCAGAAGCTACCGACGTCTTGAAGGGCACCACGATCTGCACCATCATCTTGATCTCGTTCTCGTTGATCTTGCGGTTCCGCATGGTCGATGTGAGATTCGTTGAGATCTTCTGGGTATGCAGCACGGTTTTGATCGCGAGCACGCGGATAATGGTCCGCACATGGCTACGCCGGATCCGGTCTCGCGGCCAGAACTTCCGAAACATGTTGATTATCGGCAGCAATTCCCGAGCAATCGAGTTTGCAAGAAGCGTGCCGCACCGTCCGGAATGGGGATGCCACATCCTGGGCTTTGCAGATGACGAATGGGCGGGCGTGGAAGATTTGCATTCCGCAGGTTTCCAGCGCGTCTGCGATTTCGCCGAACTGCCTGGCTTCCTTCGTCGCAACGTCGTGGACGAAGTCGTGATCGCCCTTCCGGTTCGTTCGTTTCACGAGCATGCCAGCAAAATCGTCGAGATGTGTGAAGAGCAGGGAATTATCGTGCGCTTGCTCTCCGGGCTGTTCGATGTGAAAACGCCGCAGCGGGAAAATTTCGACGATGCCCAGGTCATCACCCATTACGCCGGTCCGCTAAACGGTTGGCCGGTCGTGATCAAGCGAGCACTGGATATCCTGATTTCCGGCGCTATGCTGATCATCCTTGCCCCGGCCTTGCTGGTGACCGCGATCGCCATCAAGCTGACGTCGCGCGGGCCGGTCATGTTCGTCCAAAAACGCGTGGGGCTTAACAAGCGCGTCTTCAATATTTTCAAGTTCCGCACGATGTGTGTGGATGCCGAAAAGAAACTAGCTGATCTCGAGCACCTGAACGAGGTCTCAGGGCCAGTTTTCAAGATTAAGAGCGATCCGCGAATCACTCCCGTTGGGAAATTCCTGCGGAAGACCAGCATCGATGAATTGCCACAACTCTTTAACGTCCTGAAGGGCGACATGAGCCTGGTCGGGCCGCGTCCTCTGCAACTTCGGGATTACGAACTGTTCACCGAAGGCGGTCCTGACTGGCAGCGCTGCCGCTTTAGCGTGCGCCCCGGCATTACATGCCTCTGGCAGGTCAATGGGCGTAGCTCGATTCCATTCGAACAATGGATGGAACTGGATCAGCAATATGTGCGCAAGTGGTCCCTGTGGCTTGATATGCAGATCCTGGCGAAAACAATTCCGGCGGTTTTGAGAGGATCCGGAGCTGCATGAAGTTGTCGTCTGTATCTGTGCCGACTGATCAGGAAGGGGCCATCTTGAGCGCGGAAACCTGTACGCCATTGAGGGGCGCGAGCGGGGAGGCTGTCTCTCCCGTCGGCCCCGCGTTTTGGGAAAAATGCCTTTCGGATGTGTCCCCTCTCGATCTGACCACGGATCGTCCGAGACCCGCTGCCCTGGCAAGTGCGATGGGATCTGTATCCTGCGCCCTTGCCAACTCGCTCAAGAGTGGACTTCTGCGGCTGAGTTCTGAAGAACGTGTTTCAGATGCTACCGTCGGCGTAGCCGCATTCGCGTTTCTTCTCTTTCGTTACACCTCCCAGGAAAAATTCGTAATCGGCGTTTCTCCGAGCTCAGGCCCCGCTC
>JASLEQ010000467.1 GCA_030151135.1 Candidatus Sulfotelmatobacter sp.
TATGAATCGGTTCGCTGTTTCGATTCGCGCAAGCGATCAAATCCCTGATGGGCAAATGATGTGGCGGCAGATTCAACACCGCCGCGAAGCCATGGCATTGACCTTCACGAGTCGCGCACTTTCTGGATGCTATATAGTCGCGACCGCGTATGTATTTGCACTCGTTGTGTGGTTTTTACCTTCGCATCTGCAACTCGAATGGGCGGGCGCCAAAGTGGCATTCGGACAATTGTCCGCTCAATTCATCATGGCGTGCAGCGTGGCCATTCTGGTCGCCATTCCCTCAGGGTGCATCTGTCTCATGCGGCTCGGTCGAGCCGATCCTCGATTGCCTGTCGCGCCGAAGGCAAGATAGTCCATTCAATTTGCGTTTACCTATCGTTCCCCTTAGGAGGAGGCAGTGATGTTGTGTCTCGGTTCTACGATTGGATCTCCCTCGCGTGCACGTCGCGTGCTCCCGTTCTTGCAATTCATCGGTGTGCAAATGCTTTTACTGAGGCTGTCTGCCACCTACGCTCTCCCCCAGCCGGCAAACGATGCCGCTTCCCCCTCTGGCTTTGCTTCGGCCACCGTTACCCGCGCCAAATCCCGAGAACCTGGAAACTCCATGCGAGTTCATGAGCGCCGGTTCGAGGCGAAAAATGTATCCCTCGTCGATCTCATCGCTTTTGCCTGGAACCTCACTCCCAAACAGATCGAGGGCAATCCAGACTGGACCAGCGAGGAACGCTTCGACCTCAGCGCGGAGGAGGGCGGGGACTCACAGCCGACCGTTGATCAGTTGCGCGCCATGGTGCGCGATTTTCTGCACCATCGGTTTCAACTGGAGTCGCATCGTGAGAAGAGGCTGCTTGATGCGTTCATCATCACAACCGGCTCACAAGGCGCGCAGATGAAGTTCAACTCGAGCGATCCAGTCGGGTTGCCCAGTATTGCACTTGGCGCTGGAGAACTCACGGCGCACAATGCAAGAATCGCCGAGTTGGCCGAAACTCTTCAACGATCCGTTATGGCTGCCCCGGTTTTGGATGAGACCGGACTCTCCGGCAAATACGATTTTTCGCTCGAATGGAGCGCGAATATCAAGGGCAGCGCGGGGCTGGACGAATCAGATCTTGAACCTGCGATGCACAACTTGGGACTTCGCCTGACAAAGGGCAGAGCCTCAGTCGATGTCCTCGTTATCGGGCATCTCAGCCGGCCAATTCTGGATTGAATGTGTGTTCGATGGAGAGCAGACATGGGCTAGGCAGGGCATTTCATCCACGTTAAGTCATAGAACCTCAATGAGTACGTCATCGCCAACGCGCTCATTGAGGGATGATCGACGACGATATGTGGCCTGACGCCCTGACTCCTGAACGGGCAAGTTGACGAGAAACGGCCATGCCGCTGTCGAGTCGAACGCTCTCTGTGCTACGGCACAAGGACGCGTCGGCGATTCTATGCGTCAAGGTGGATCGCCGAGCACTGGCCCGTTTCTGAGAACATATCCTTCGGGGAATTGAAACAGCCCAAACGATATTGCTCTCCTGCTTCTTGAACCCTCCAAGTATCCGGACGACTCGCGTCTAGGAACTTGCTGAAATTTGCGATTCTGTGGCAGATTGCTTTGGTGTTTGGGATTTCGCCGGTTAGGAATCGGTTCGAATCGCGTCGGTGGTTGCTGTTGATCGGCCTTTGTGGCATCGGAGTGTTTCTCCGGTGCCGCCACGCGCCCGGTTCAGGCACACTGCGGCCTGAGTTCTTCCGTTGTTGCTTGTACCATCAGTTTGGGTAGTTGGAGAAGATTGTGCGCCGCACAACTGAACACGAACAGCCAATCCACCTTCGCCAAGCCGCGCAGTTTCACCTGCCGCAAAGGGCCGGTCTGCTTCAACCACCCGAAGCCTTTCTGGATCAGCCAGCGACGGCTCAAGCTGATGGCATAGCCACGATGGCGCGAGGTTCTGCGGTCCAGATTGCTGGAACGATTCTTGTCGTTCCGGGTGATGTGCGGGGTCACGTTCAACTCTCGCACAGTGCGTACAAAATCCTCGCACTCGTAAGCCTTGTCCGCACCCACCGTAATGCGGCGGCTGCGGCCCTGCTGCTTCTGATTCAACAACAGCAGTGCAGCATCACGCTCGGCGAATCCATCCGCGTGAGTCACCATCGCGGCGGCAATCAGGCCGTTACGGTTCTCCACCAGCGCATGGCCCAGATAGCTCAGCTTCGATTCTTTTCCGTAGCTCTTCTTGTAAAGCCGGGCATCGGGATCGGTAGTCGATTCATGCGTGTCGTTGGAACGCTTCTGGTCATGGAAGTTCTCTCCGTCGCCGCCCCCCGAACCGTCCTTGGGCCGAAAGCTCTTCTGCGAAGCCCAAGCCTGAATCAGCGTGCCGTCTACCGTGAAATGCTCATCGGACATGAACTTCTTGGCCTGCTTATTCACCTGGGCAAAGAACCGTTGCGCCACCTCCGAGTTCAACAGACGATCGCGGTTCTTGGAAAACACCGCGTGATTCCACACCCCATCATCCATGCCCAAGCCTACGAACCAGCGAAACAGCAG
>JASLEQ010000480.1 GCA_030151135.1 Candidatus Sulfotelmatobacter sp.
AATCCCAGATCCATGATTCTCGGAGGCTCGGCAAAATGTAGCCCGTACATCGCGGCCATTCCAGGAAATCCGTCCGGCCTTTCCATGAACTCATAACCAAATCCGGCTCTCCATCGTGGAGTGAATTGCGCGGCCTCGGACAAAGTTTTGATCTTCAGCCGGCGCGCATCTTCCCCGCGAATTTCCATCGCAAACGTATCGTTGAAGCCGAATGCAGGCCCTAGAGTCAGTTGAAAGCGCCGCTCATATTCACTCTTCACGCGGTCATACACCTGCCGTTTATCGCTGCTGGGCTTCTCTTTCAGCACGGCAGTCAGGGCCGTGCCGGTGTATTCGGGATAAATATCGATCCGTCCTGCGAGCATGGCTTGCTGGCAGATATAGGTTCCCGCCAGGTAAAACCGCCGCTCGACTTTCAAGGCCGTGTGCGCTTCGATCTGCTGCGCCATGACTTCGCCCAGAACGAAAGACTCGGTGAAGTTCTTCGAACCAACGACAATGCGGTTGTGGTGCTGCGGCGAGCAGGAAATGGCGGATGCGACACACAACATCAGCAGCAAGGCCGTGCAGGTCCTCATCGCGCCCGCAGCCGCCTTTCGACCCAACCCACACCGAAGTCTGCAAGCAGCGCAAGGACGGCCGCTGGAATCGCTCCCGCCAGAATCACGCGATCATCCACCATCGCTAATCCGCGGAAGATGAATTCTCCTAAACCCCCGGCGCCGATCGCAGCGGCGATGGTCGCCAGGCCGACCGAGATCACGACTGCAATCCTGACGCCCGACAGAATCACGCTCGCCGCAAGTGGCAGCTCGACTTGATATAAAAGTTGCCACTCCGTCATTCCCATGCCGCGCGCTGCCTCGACAATTGCCGCGTCAACTCCGTGAATTCCCGCGTAGGTATTGCGGATGATCGGCAGCAGCGCATAAAGCGTGAGCGCTAAAATGGCAAGCCGATCCGACCGCGCCCCCAACCACGGCACCGGCAGCAGAAATCCGAACAACGCAAGCGAGGGAATGGTCTGAATGATGTTCGCGGTAGTGAGGATCGGCTTGTTCCAGCCCTTGCGATGCGCAACAAGAATCCCCAGGGGAATGCCCACCAACATCGCAAACAGGGTTGAAATTCCCACCAGCCACAAATGCTCAAGCGTCAACTCCAGGACCTGCGCACGATTTTGCGATAGGAAATGAAGCAGGTTCATGACGTGCCTCGATTCGCCGCCGATTCCAGCCCTTCTCCGAACGCTCGCACATAAGCTGATGCCCAGGCGTCACCTGACTTTACAAACTCTTGCGGGGTAAGCACGGTTACGAGCTTCCCTGCTTCCATCAGCGCAATCCGCGATCCCAGCCGCAACGCCTCCCGCAAGTCATGAGTCACGAATAAAACCGTTTTATGCAGCCGTTGCTGCAGCAGCAGGAATTCACGCTGTAGCTCATCCCGCGTTAACGGATCGAGGGCGGCAAAAGGTTCGTCCATCAGAAGGATTTCCGGATCGGCTGCCAGCGCCCGCGCGACTCCGACCCTTTGCCGCTGTCCTCCAGACAGTTGGTGGGGATAACGTTGTCCGAATTCGGCGTCGAGACCTACCAGTTGCAATAGCTCCCGCACTCGCGCTTCAATTCGCCCCTGCGCCCACCCTTCGAGTTTCGGCACCAGTCCAATATTTCGCGCCACTGTGAAATGCGGAAACAGCCCGGCCTCTTGAATTACATATCCGACGCCCCGCCGCAATCGAATCACGTCGGTTTGATCGTTCGGCATACCGTTCACCAGGATGATGCCGGCACTTTGCGATACCAGACGATTCACCAATTTAAGTGTCGTCGTTTTCCCGGAACCGCTCCGGCCGAGCAATACCAGCGTTTCACCGCGCTTCACGTGCAGGTTCAGGCCACACAATACCTGGTTCCCACCCACGCGGTAGGAGACATCACGGAATTCGATCACCGGATCAGCGGCCGCGGCTTGCATCAGCCCAGCATACCGGAGAGCGTAAATTGGCCCAAGATCACCGGGACACAGACCTCGATTTGCATTGAGCGTATTCCCCGGCGACAATCTGCATATGGACCGGCCAGCGACTCCAAGTTCGTATCTTCAGTCACCGCATGAGCCGTTCTCCCCGGGTGCGGTCGTCATTGCCACACTTTCAAATCCGCGCGAAAAATTCTGGGGAATGATCCTCGCGCTGGCTCCGGCCGGACTTAGCCTGAGCGGCGTCGAACTCGCTTCCTTTGAAGACCTCACCGTGATGGTTCGCGACGGGGAACCTTTTACTCCAGCCATGGTGTTCTTCCCGATGCATCGCATCGAACGCGTGGAACTCGATCTGCCGGATGGAACGCTTCCCTCGCTCTCGCAACGTTTTCTTGCGAAAACCGGCTTCGATCCCGCGGATGCGCTTGCGCCCAAAGCCGCCGGGCACCCCGATCCATCGATCGAATCGAAAACAAAATCCCAGGAGCATGCGTGAGACTCTCTCAAGTACTGACAGCGCCCAACCAACTCACCCTGCTTCGCATGATCTTCGTCCCATTCGTGGTGATCCATCTGGTCGACGGCCATTATCGCTGGGCGCTCGTCATCTTCGTGGTTGCAGGCTTCAGTGATGGCCTTGACGGCCTGCTTGCCCGAATGCTCCACCAGCAAACCTTGCTCGGCCAATACCTCGATCCCATCGCCGACAAGTTGCTGCTAAGCACGATATTTCTAGTGCTCTCGATTCTCCACAAGATTCCCTGGAAATACACGGTCGTGGTCTTTAGCCGCGACATTTCAATACTCGCGGCTAGTGCGGTGCTGTTCGCAATTGCAGGACTTCGCAACTTCAAACCCAGCATCTTTGGCAAAGCCAATACCGTTTCCCAGATTGCTGCCGTCTTTTTCGTGCTTCTCCTGCAGATTCACCCCGTCCGGTGGGTCTGGATCGCTCGCACCGTTTTCCTTCGGGCAACTTTTATCTTCACCATCGTTTCTGCCCTGCACTATGTAATCCTCGTACAACAGAGACTGCGGGAACATCAGCACGCATTGCCGCCCCCTGCTTCAGCAGCTTGATTTCACGAGTTGACCGGCATTTCCGGCGACCCCTAGAATCATTAGTTCTTCTCGCAGCTTGATTTCGCGCGCTAAAAAGTCCAGATGGCCCTTCGTCTCTTCAATACGATGTCGTCGCAGGTTGACGAGTTCCGACCTCTGCGGAACTCGGAGGTCCGGATGTACGCCTGCGGCCCAACTGTGTACGACTACGGACACATCGGCAATTTCCGCACATTCATCGCCGTCGATCTGCTACGCCGATTTCTGCGGCAAAGTGGATACAAAGTGCGCCACGTCATGAACATCACCGACGTCGACGACAAAATCATTCGCAACTCCGCCCGCGACGGAGTCAGCGTGCAGCAGTACACGGCGAAATATGAGAAAGCATTTCTCGAAGACGCCACCATGATCGGCATCGAGCAGCCAATTCTGGTGCATGCAACCGACCACATACCGGAAATGGCTGATTTCGTCGCCAAATTGGTCGACAAAGGAATTGCCTATCGCACCGACGATGGCTCGTACTATTTTCGGATTGCCAGGTTTCCGGAATACGGAAAGCTCTCGAAGAAGGACTTCTCCACCATCCTCGACGGCGCGCGTGTCGACGTGGACGAATACGAAAAAGACAGCGCCCGCGACTTCGCGCTCTGGAAAGCTCCGAAACCCGGCGAAGCATTTTGGGAAACGAAGATCGGTCCTGGGCGTCCCGGCTGGCATTTGGAGTGTTCCGTAATGTCGATGGAGGAACTCGGGGAAAGCTTCGATCTTCACGCCGGAGGCGAAGACCTGATCTTCCCGCACCATGAGAACGAGATAGCTCAATCGGAATCGCTGACCGGAAAACCTTTCGCGCATTTCTGGTTTCACGCCCGCTTCCTGTTGGTGGAAGGCGAGAAGATGTCGAAGAGTCTCGGCAACTTCTTCACGCTGCGAGATCTTGTGCTGAAAGGTCACAAGCCTTCGTCGATCCGATATCTGCTGACTTCCGTTCCCTACCGCAACCACCTGAATTTCACCTTCGATGGTTTGAGACAGGCCGCGGTTTCGGTCGAACGCCTGCGCAACTTTCGGTTACGTCTAACAACGGGCACATTTCCGGAAGGAGCGAATCCGCAAATACAGACGATGGCCGTCGATGCGGACAACAAAATGCGTGCAGCCCTCGAGGACGACTTGAACACCGCGCAAGCCCAGGCTGCAGTGTTCGAAATGATTCGCGAGGCAAACAGCGCTCTCGACAAGGGTGAAGTAAAGAAAGAAAATGTTCCAGCCCTGCTCAGCACTTTGAGCAAGTTTGACGAGATCTTTGCCGTTCTCGAAGACACCGACGCCCTTAAAATGAAACAGGTGATGGAATGGGCGCCCACCGAAGGCCGGGAGAAAGACATCAGCGACGAGTTGCGGGCAGCGCTGCAGAGCGGCACCTTAGGCGATGCTGACATCGATGCAAAAATTGGCGAGATGAAATCCGCTCGCATAGCGCGGGACTTCAAGAAATCCGACGCGATTCGCGCAGAACTGACGGACGCGGGCATCCTCGTAGAAATTACAAAGGATGGCATCCGCTGGCGGAGAAAGTGAATCCATTCCCTCGCGTCAGCGCAATGCTAAGCTGACGGCTGAGGGCTGACAGCTTCCTTGAAATCCTTCGACGAATACCTCCGCGACGCCGAACAAGCTCACGGACATCTCTGCGCCGGACAAGTCCTCGGAGTCCGCCTGGCGATGCTGGGACTGCAGAAACTCGGTATCCAAGATCCGCATGGGAAAGACCGCAAGCGCATCGTCACCTTTGTTGAAATCGATCGCTGCGCGACCGATGCGGTCGCGGTCGTTACTGGCTGCCGTCTGGGTAAGCGTGCCCTGAAATTCCGCGATTGGGGCAAGATGGCGGCGACGTTTGTCGACGTGAATAGCGGAAAGGCGATCCGTGTTGCTGCCCGGGAATCATCAAAAAATCTCGCGCGCCAACTTCATCCGGAGATTGAGAACAAGAACCAGCAGCAGATGCTTGCCTATCGCGAGATCTCCGACCAGGACCTGTTCTCCACGCAATGGGTGAAGGTCGATCTTCCCCCGGAAGAGTTTCCCGGTTATAAAGGCGAGCGCGTCTCGTGCGAACAGTGCGGGGAAGGAATCAATTTTCGTCGCGAAGTGAAGGTAGAAGGACGGCTTTTGTGCCGCGCCTGCGCGGGAGAGAATTACTACGAAGTTCTGGACGAAACTTGAAATTGTTCGTAGGCATGAGCCACGCGAAGAATTGTAGCCTCGTCAAAATGCTTACCAAGAATTTGTAGCCCGATCGGAAGGTTCTCTTTCGTTTGACCGCAGGGTACAGAAATTCCAGGAATACCCGCCAGGTCAGCCGTCACCGTGTAGATGTCGGCAAGGTACATCGCAAGCGGATCGTTCGACTTCTCGCCCAGACGGAATGCAGCCGTCGGACTGGTTGGCGTCACGATCGCGTCGACCTTTTCAAAAGCTTGCTCAAAGTCCCGCGTCAACAGCGTTCGCACCTTCTGCGCCTTCAGGTAATAGGCGTCGTAGTAGCCCGCGCTGAGGGCATACGTGCCAATCATGATGCGGCGCTTCACTTCCGATCCAAAGGCCTCGTCACGGCTGCGGCGGTACATTTCAGAAAGTGTCTTCACGCCGCGGGCGC